>CAUYZA010000205.1:0-5728 GCA_963577225.1 Dehalococcoidia bacterium
CGTATGCGATCTGCAGCCAGTCGGCGAGCATGGGACGCGTGTCGCGAGGGTCAATGATGTCCTCGACGGCGAAGGCTTCGGCGGCGCTGAAGGGGTTGCGCAGCGCGATCAGGCGCTCCTCGATCTCGGTGCGCTTGGCGAGGGGGTCGGGGGCGGCTTCGATCTCGCGACGGTAGGCGGCGGCGACGCCGCCTTCGATCGGCAGGGAGCCCCATTCGCCGGAGGGCCAGGCGACGCGGAAGCAGAAGCGGCTGAAGTCCTGGTGCGCGCCGCCGGCGACGCCGTAGAGTCGCCGGACCACGACGGTGGCCCAGGGGACCTGGCACTCGGCGGTGGCGCAAGCGGCGCGGACGCCGGCGCGCAGCGTGCCTTCCGACTCGCCGGCGCGGCCGATGACGAAGCCGGGCTGGTCGGCGAAGTTGATAATGGGCAGGTGGAAGACGTCGCAGAGGTCGACGAAGCGCTCGAACTTGCGGGCCGCTTTCGCGCCCATGGCGCCGCCGTAGTGCATGGGGTCGTTGGCGAGAATGCCGACCGGCATGCCGTCAATGCGGGCGAAGGCGGTGACCTGGGCGGGCCCGAAGTAGCGCCCGAGCTCGAAGAACGACTCACGGTCGACGACGAGGGAGACGAGCTTGCGGGGGTCATAGCCTCGGCTGCGGCGTCGAGGAATGATCGAGGCGAGGTCATCTTCGCGGCGGTCGATGGGGTCGTCGCTGGGCAGCACGGGCGGGAGCTGGTGGACGTTGGACGGGAGGTAGGAGAGGAAGGCGCGAATCTGGTTGAGGGCGTCGGCTTCGTCCTCGGCGTCGTTGTCGACGACGCTGCTGCCGCGGGCGTGAACCTTGTAGCCACCGAGGTCTTCCTTACTGATCTTGTCGCCGAGGGAGCGTTCGACGAGGGGCGGGCCGCCGGCGAAGACCTGAGTGTTGCCGCGCACCATGACGGAGAAGTGGCTGGCGGGGACTTCGGCGGCTGGCAGGCCGGCGACGGAGCCCAGAGCGGCGGAGACGATGGGGACTTCGGCCAGCAACTTGCTCCAGCGGGCGCCCCAATGGAGTTCAGGCAAGTAGGTGCGGCCCATGCGCGCGGTGGCCCGGATGTCGGCGCCGAAGCCGTCGATCAAACGGATCAGCGGGATCTTCATTTCGGCGGAGATGCTCTCGATGTGGCGCCCCTTGTCGCCGCCGCTGTGGATCGTGGCGGTGCCCTTCTCGGCCTGGGATCCGCTTTTGGGGCGGGCGGTGAAATCGCTGCCAGTGACGGCGACGGGGCGGCCGTCGATGCGGGCGACGCCAATCACGCTGGCGGAGGGGTGGAAGCCGACGAGTTCGCCGTCTTCGTAGTAGCCGGCGCCGGCCAGGATGCCGCGCTCGCGGAAGGATCCGTCGTCGGTGAGGAGGTCGATGCGTTCGCGCACGGTGAGGCGGCCGCGGTCGTGCTGTTCCTCGACGCGTTCGGGTCCGCCCATCTTCTTGGCGAGCTCGTGGCGCTGGGCGATCTGGTCGATCTCGGGTTGCCAGACCATGGGTTGGCCTTTCCTGAACGAATTGTTGCCAAGTGTGGGGCAAGTATGGCCGAAGGCCGGGTGGTCGGGAAGGGGTGTCGCTGCTCCATGGTCGGCAGCGGGTAGACTCCGAACCGCGTGAGGGCCGGAGGGGCGATGGATTTACGCGTGCTCGAGGTTGGCGACGCAGGCGCAGCGGCCTATGCGGGCAAGCTGTTCGCGCGTTGGGGGGCGGAGGTGATCCGCGTGGACCGTCGCGCGCGCGATCCCTCCGACAAGGTGCAGCCACTCGAGGTTTTTCTGCACCCGGGCAAGCGCCGGGTCGCGATCGATTACGAGACCGCGGAGGGGCGGGACTTGCTGCACGAGCTGGCGTCCGTCTGCGACGTCGTGCTGCTGGATCTGTCAGCGGATGAAGTGGAACGGCTGGACTGGACGGAGTTGGGAACGCCCGGCCGGATCCAGGCGCGCGTCAGCATCACGCCGTTCGGGCTCGACGGGCCGTATCGCGACTGGAAGGCGACGGGGGGCACGCTGCTGGCGCTGGGGGGCTACACGTTCCTGACCGGCGACCCCGGTCGAGCGCCGCTGACGATTCCGGGGCATTACGTGGAGTACCAGTCGGGGCACTTTGCGTTCATCGCGGCGGTCGCGGCGACGCTGGGTCACGAGGCCGACGGGCCGGCCTCCAGCATGGAGTTGAGCATGCTGGAGTGCGTGGCGACGCTGTCGCAGTTCACGACGGTGATGTGGACGTATGGCGGGGTGGTGCGCAGCCGACACGGCAATCGCTGGGAAAATCTGCACCCGAACGCCATGTATCGCTGCGGCGACGGCTGGTACCAGGTGTCGGGGATTGGGAAGTTCTGGGAGCCGTTCGCGCTGATGCTGGGACGGCCGGACCTGGTGGAGGATGCGCGCTTTCTGACCCCGGCGCTGCGGACGGAGCACGCCGACGAGCTGGACGAGATCATCAACGGGGTGCTGGGTCGGCGGCCGATGCAGGAGATCCTGACCGAGGCGCAGGAGACGTGGCGGATCCCGATCGGGATCGCGCTGTCGTTAGCGGACGTGCTGGCCGATCCGCAGCTTGCGGCGCGGGAGTTCTGGCGTCCTGTAGCGACGGCGGAGGGCACGGTGCAGATGCCGGGGTCGCCGTTCACGTTCGTGGGGGAGTCGCGGCCGAGCGAGCCGGCCCTGATGGCGCGCGAGGAGCCGGAGGCGCTGCGCGATGCACTCAAAGCGGATGCGCTCGCGCGGGAGGCAGGCTCATGACCGCGGGGCCGCTACACGGCGTGCGCGTGCTCGATCTGACCCGGGTTTGGGCGGGCCCTCTGGCGGGCCGCATCCTGGCCGACCTGGGTGCGGACGTGTTGCTGATCGAGGCGCCGACCGGCCGGGGTCCGGCGGTGGTGCCAAAGATGGCGGGCGGCGGGTTCTCGTTCCCGGATGGCGATCCCGGGTCGCGGCCGTGGAATCGGAACGGGGTCTTCAACAAGCTGCACCGCAACCGACGGAGCCTGGCGCTGAACCTGAAAACCGAGGCTGGGAAGGAACTCTTCCTGCGCCTGGTGGCGGGGAGCGATGTGGTGATGGAGAACTTCAGCACCCGCGCCATGCCGTCGCTGGGGCTGGACTACGAGGTGCTGAGGCGGGTCAACGAGCGGATCGTTTATATCTCGATGCCGGGCTTCGGCAGCAGCGGACCCTACCGCGATTGGGTCTCGTACGGCCCGTCGCTGGAGCCGATGACGGGGCTGGCGGCACTGTTGGGCTACGACGCGGACGAGGCGCGCAATACCTGCGTCGCTCTGCCGGATGCGACGGGTGGGGTGACGGCGGCGCTGGCGCTTATGCTGGCTCTGCGTCGCCGACAAGTGAGTGGGAACGGGGCCTGGATAGATCTCTCGCAACACGAGGCGGCGACGGCTCTGCTGGGCGAGTATTTCATCGAGCAACAGCTGACGGGCCGCGCGCCGGAGGTGCTGGGAAATGCCCACATGGACTACGCACCGTCCGGTGTCTATCGCTGCATCGGCGAGGACGATTGGATCCACGTGGCGGCGCGCGATGAGGCGGAGTGGGGGGCGCTGGCGGCGGAAGCTGGCCGCGGCTGGGGCGAGGATGGTCGCTTCGCTACGAATCTGGCGCGGCTGGAGCATCGGGCGGAGCTCGACGCGGCGATTGAGGATTGGACGGGGCCGCTGGATAAGCTTCAATTGATGGTTCGGCTGCAGGAGGCTGGCGTTCCGGCCGGGGCGGTGCTGGCGGCGCCGGAGTTGCTGGTCGACCCGCAGCTCGCCGAACGGGGCTATTGGGCGGAGCTGGAGGAGTCCGAGGCCGGGCGTCGGACCTACCCCGGGACGCCGATCCGAATGGAGGCGGGCAGTCCGGCGGCGCACGATTGGACGCCGTCGCCCGGTTTAGGTCAGGACAACGACGAGGTCCTTGGGGAGTTGTTGGGCCTAGACCAGGAAACGATCGATGAACTGCGCGAGCAGGGCGTGATCGCTGATGCGCCACCGGTCTAAGACGGCATCGAGACCCGGGTAGGGCGAGCGCTACTCCGGTGGTTGCGAGGCGAGAACGCCGATCTGCTCAAGTTCCGCGATCCAGGCGTCGTCGATCCCGGCTTCGCGCAGGACTTCGGCGTTGTGCTCGCCAAGGGCAGGTCCGGGCAGGCGGTAGGTCTCGGGAGTGCGGTCGAAGTGGACGGGCAGCGCGGCGAAGGGGAAGGCGCGGCCCCACTGCGGCTGTTCCATGTCGACCCAGAAGCCGCGCGCTTGGAGGTGGGGGTCGGCGATCATGCCGGGCGCGTCGAGTACGGCGGCCGCGATAATGCCGCGCCCCTGAAGCAATTCCATCAGCTCGCCCGGTTCGGCGGCAGAGGTCCAGGCGGCGATCGCTTCGTCGATGGCGTCGTGATCGGCATGGCGTTGCGTCGTGTCCCAGTCGGGGAAGTCGGGCGGCAACGGAGCCAGCTCGCAGAGCGCACGCCATTCCGAATCGCTGGTCACGGTCAGGGCGAGCCAGGCGTCGTTGCCGGTGCAGGGGTAGACGCCTTGCGGGGCGTAGTGGGGGTGGCGGTTGCCACGCCGCTCGGGCTCATGGCCGGTGATTTGGACGTCGAGCAGGGCGGGGCCGTTGAAGACGACCGTCGCTTCGAGCTGTGCTCCCTCGGCGAAGGGGGGTGGTGCCTCGGGTTGGGCGGTGGCCTGCCAGAGGGCGACCAGCGTCGCGCCGGGGGCGTGGATGCCGGAGATGGCGTCGGGGAAGGCCATGCCCTGGCGGTAGGGGATGGCGTCGCGATAGCCCATAAGCATGCACTGGCCCGCGGCCGCTTCGACCATCGGGCCCAGCGCCGCGTAGTGGTGATGCGGGCCGGTCAGGCCCCAGCCCGGCATGGCGATGTGGACGAGACGGGGATTGATCTCGCGCAAATGTTCGTCGGTCAGGCCGAGCCGTTGCATGACGCCGGGCGTGAAGTTTTCGAGCAAGATGTCGCAGCTCGCCAGGATGCGGTCGGCGACCGCCTTGCCATGGGGAAGGTCGAGTCGCAGCGCGACGCCGCGGCGATTACGGTTGTGCTTGTTAATGATGCCGCTGCGGTTCCAGGGCTGCTCGCCGGGATCGTCGTCGGGGTAGAAGTGGGTGGCAGCGGCAGCCGTGGGGCTGACGTCGCGCGGGCCGCGCGCCCAGGGCGGTTCGATGCGGATCACGTCGGCGCCGAGGTCGGCCAGGATGCGGCCGGCGAGTGGTCCCGCCCAGCCTGCGGTGAGGTCGACGATGCGGACGCCGTCGAGCGGGCCGGTGCCGGGGTCGGGCTCGATGTCGGGCGCGGGCGATAGCTCGTCGGGCTGTGTCTCATCCGTCAGGAAAAGTTCGAGTACGCCGGCGGCGACGGAGCCGAGCTCTGGGGGAGCACCGGGGTTGAGATCGATGCCATCAAGCGTGAACGGCCCGCGTGGAATCTGAAGCGGCACATCACCGGGCAAAGTGCGCCAAAAGTCGCGCTGGGCGAGGTGGTCGTAGTCGAGCACTTCCCGCAGCGTGTGCACCGGCGCGGAGGGGATGCGCAACTCCTGCAGGGCGTCGGCGATGTCCTGGGCGTCGCGGCTCTCGAGCCAGGGCGCCACCGCTTCGTCGAACTCCCGTCGATGCTGGAGCAGGTCTGGTTCCTCCTTGAAGCGCGGGTCCTCCAGGATCTCAAGTTGGTCCATC
>CAUYZA010000206.1:0-5716 GCA_963577225.1 Dehalococcoidia bacterium
GGCGACGGCTACATCCGCAACTACGGACGCCATCGCGCCGACGTGATGTTCCCAGCCAAATCCCTGATCGAGGCGGGGGTCCGCGTCGCTGGCTCCTCCGACGCGCCGGTGACGGATTACCGCCCCCTCTTCGGTGTCGAGCAGGCTCAAACGCGCGCCACGATGTCGGGCGATGTCTGCGGCCCCGATGAAGCGGTCGACCTCGACACCGCGCTGCGCATGCACACGATCAACGGCGCCTACGCCTCATTCGAGGAGGACAGCAAGGGCAGCCTGGAGCCGGGCAAGCTGGCCGACCTCGTCGTCCACAGCGCCGACCTGCGGCAGGTGTCGCCCACGGATCTGCGCGACCTGCCGATCGCCATGACCTGGGTCGAAGGCGAACTGGTCTACGAGGCCAGCTAGCGGAAGCGGCGTCGCAGCGGTCCGCCCAGGTCGTGCAGCTGGTTGAACTCGGCGTGGACTGAGGCGTCCAGTGAGCGCCCGATCAGCGCCGCGTGATCCAGTCCGTAGCGATGGGCGCGGAAGATCCAGCTGATGTCGGCCTCGCCGCGTCTCGCGACGAAGGGGCTGATCCACTCCCAGACGACCTCGCCGCGCGAGGTGACCTCGAAGACGCGACCAACCGTGCCTTCGCAGATCAGCGTGTTGCCGTTCGACTGCCGCTCCGCGCCGGAGATGTGGCCGCTGAAGAACTGCTCGCGTGGCTGGGCCGCGTACTCCCAGACGATGGAGCTGTTCGACGGATCGACTTCGACGATGCGTGAATAGCTCATCTCGGCCGGGCGATGCATCCCGTTGTCGAAGATCTGGACGTTGCCGTTCGGCAGCGCCGAGGCATGATGCTGGTGCACGACGTCGGGGTAGCCGTATTTCCAGAGCAGCTCCCGCTTGTCCCGATCGATGATCCCCACCCGGCTGTTCTGACGGCAGGAGAAGAGCAGGTGACCGTCGCGCGTTAGGTCCAGGCTGTTGGTGTGGGTCCACTCCCACTTGCGCTCGAGCGGGCAGATCGGGTCGAGGCGCGGGTCCAGTAGTTCCCAAAGATGAAGCCGGGCGACCTCATTTCCGGCCGGGTCGATCTCCAGGAAATCGTCGCTGATCATCGGCGGGTATTTCTCCCGCGGCCGGCGCAAGCCGCCTCGCACGGGCTTGGCTGCCGCCTCTGGCATCTCAACCCAGACCGGCACGATCGTGTTGCCGTTGGCCAGCCGCACGAAGTCATGATGAATGCCGGGGCTTTCGTAGCGCCAGACCTCGTTGCCATCCCAGTGGAGCTCCAGCAAGTGGGTCCCGCCGCCGCCCATGATCCGATAGCGATCGGGCACCGGCGGCGGCACCTCGCCTAACTCGTGCCGCGGCGGCACGATCGATGCGTCGGTGCCTAGCGCCAGCAGGTTCCCGTTGTCGAGCAGGCGTGCGTTGAACGGCTTGATCTCCTCGAACACCCAGCGATGGACGACGCGCCCGGCCATGTCCAGCAACAGCGTGTTGTCGCTGCCCACCGGCGTGACCAGGGTGTAGCCCTTGCAGGTGCGTTTCTCGTCGTGGTGCGTCAGCCCGATGCCCTGTTTGATCGACCAGCCCATAGCGAAAGCTCCTCACGCGAGGCGAGAGAGTAGCGCAGAGCGGTCAAAGCTGGTTCAGCCTGGCAGGACTAGTCCTCGTCGGACTTTCCTTCGAGCGCGTTAAGCCGGTCGAAGATCGGGTAGTCGATCGTCATGTGGCTGCGAATAGTAGCCGCAACGATCCCAACCGCTAGGACGACCCCGCCAACGATGGTGATCACGTCCTCGCTCGCCGCCGCCCCGGCGGCCAGAAGGATCACGCTGATCACTTTGACGAGATCGTTGACGAGAAGCTCGCCATGTCCGCTCTCGTCACGCTTCAACTTCGCGAGTGCGCGCAGAACCGTGATCTCCCCCATCGCTGCAACCGGTTCGTGGCCCGACTCTAGTCCAGCCGCGCGCAGAGCGACGCGGCATAAGCGTCCAGCCGTGCCGCGATCGCCGCATGATCGAGTTCGGTTCGGCCGACGTCGTGCCACTGGGTCGGGTCGAAGGGAAAGTCCCCCAGTGCCTCCACCGCCGCGTGGCAGTCCCAGTGCGGCTCGTACACCACCGCCCCCGGCTCGCCGAGATATGCGCTGAGGAAGCGGTCTGCCCCGTCCACCCCGAACAGGATCGCGCAGTTGACGCGGCAGTGCCCCAGGTCGACCCCGGGCGGCCCATAGGACGCGTCTACCCAATCGACGAGCCCGCTGATTCGGTAACGCTGCCAGAGCAAGTTGCCGGGATGAAAGTCGCGATGGATGAAGGTACGCTCGGTCGCCGGTTCCGGGCCCTGGGCTTCCTCGATCACGCGCTTCCAACTGGCCGGGTCACGCGACCAACGATGCAGGTCGCAGCGTCGTCAGGTCCGCGTATGTGAAGTAGGGCCTGCTGCGCTGGAAGCCAGGATCCGTCCCCACGCGATGGATCACCGGCAGTAAGCCCGCCATCGCGCTGAAATACTCGTCCGGCTCGCGCTCCGCGACGCGGATCTGGCCGGGCAGCCTCTCGCTGAGAACGGCGGGCGCGTCGCAGCGGATTCCCCCGCGTCGACGGCGATCAGCCGGGGTGTCGGCAGCGACGTTAGTGCCAGGCGTCGCAGCAGCACTGCTTCGCGCGACGCCGGGTCTGGCTCGCGCTCATACCAGTCACGGCGCACGTACCGGCGCAGGACGAGGCGATGGAGCCTGCCATCGGGGTCGCGCAGGTTCACTGCATGGGTCGCGCTGGATGTCCCGCCGCGCAGTCGCCGCAGCGAACTGATCCGGGTGCCCGGGGGGGGCGTGCTGCAATACCCAGCCGAGCGCCTCAGCGAGGGGGGGGCCGCGTAGGGCCCGTCGCGACGTCATGAAGGCGGGTCGACCACGAGGTCGCTGTATCGCTGGGCTGGGCCGCGGAGCGGCTGGGCTCGTTCCCGCGATTCCGCCTGGCCGCGGTTCCACCCTTATGGAGAGTGATTCTCGCTTTGGCCGACAGGGGACGGCGCCGGTCCTTCACGGTCGGTTTCGCGCCCATGCGCGGAGGACCGAGACTCCGTTGCCGGATCGGCGCCGCCCAAATCGTCCGCATCGCAAATATATCGCCTCTGAACGAGAATCGCATCAACCGTCTGGCTGAGTCTTCTGGCTTGGTCACTTGGCCTAGCCGATCGGGACCACGAATGCGGCCTGGCGACTTCGGACCTAGTCGGCAATGATCAACGGGACGGCGGGGACTCGGACGGCCTATCGAAGCGGGATGGAAACTCGTGCCGAAGCATTCACGACGGCGTTTCTTACGGCGATCTGTCCACGGGGCGATCGGAATCGGTGGGCTCGTTCTTGTTGGCTGCGGCGATTCAAGCGAAGAGCCAGCGGCGGTCGGTACGCAGACCGGAGAGCAAGCTAGGCCCTCCGTGGTCGGGGCACCCGATGTCGCTGACGAGCCAGCACAACCGCAGGAGAGCGCGCCTGCGAACCAGGCGACGGATGAGGCTCCGGCCCGATCAGGCCCAGGCTCCCAGCGCCGTGGAACCAGCGGATGACGAGCCTGGTTGGCGCCTCATGGATCCCGGGGCGGCTGCCCCGCCGGCGCGCGCCAATGCGATCCTCGCCTTCGATCCGATCTCTCGCCGCCTACTGTTGCACGGCGGTCGTGACGGCGGCGGTCTGTCCGACCTCTGGTCGTACGACGTCGATGCAGGGAGTTGGCGCGAACTGCCGTCGGTGGGCGAGCCCCCGGCAGCGCGCTGGGGGCATGCTGGCGTGATCGATCCCGCATCCGGCAATCTCGTGATTTTCCCGGGCCAGGGGGCAGGCAGATTCTTCGACGACGTTTGGACTTACGAGACGGCTCGAGGCTCGTGGCGCAGCCGCACCGACGAAGGGGCCGGCAGCGTTCCCTCCGCTCGCTACGGCCTGGGCTACGCACTGACACCCGACCGCCAGCTCATGATCAGCCACGGGCTCACCAGTGCGGGCCGCTTCGACGACACCTGGTCACTCAATCTCGACCTCGATGCGTCGCCTTGGCGCGATGACACCCCGTCCGGGATCCGGCCCAGTGCACGCTGCTTGCACGGGTGTGTGATCGACGATGCCAGCGCTCAACTCATCCTCTTCGGCGGACAGAACAACTCGATTCCATACCTGGGCGATACCTGGATCCTGAGCGATGGAGAATGGCGCGAGGTCAGCAGTCCGGGGCCCAGTGCCCGACGCTTCCCCACGCTTGTCGCGGAGGGCGGGCAAGTGTGGCTGTTCGGAGGCCGCACTGCGCAGGGCGCGTCCGGCGAGCTCTGGGTACTCGATCTGGCGACACAGACATGGCGGCAGGTCGACTTCCCCGCCGGGCCCTCCGCGCGCCACTCGCACGCGGCCGCGCTCGATCCAGCTGGGTGCGCCATCTACGTCGCGGCCGGGCGCGACAGCAACGCTTAGAATGACCTCTGGCGGCTACAGTTCTAAGCCCGCGTCAGGCAGGGCGGAACTTCACCAAGGTGTAGTCGTCCGAGACATCGTCGTACGTCGCTTCGACCAACATGTCGACTTCGAGCCCATCGGGAATCTCACAGTCAACGATGTTCGTGACCATGCGCGGTCCCTCGTCGAGTTGAACGAGCGCATAGGCGTACGGCACGTCGTCGGCGAACTGAGGCAGGAGCGGTTGGCGCACCACGGTGAAGCTGTAGAGCCGCCCGCGCCCGCTGGCCGGGGCCCACTCCCACTCCGTCTGCAGGCAGTCGGGACAGATCTCGCGCGGGTACCAGAAATACTGGTTGCAGCGCAGGCAGCGTGGGAGAACCAGTTCGTGGCGCTTGGCCGCATCCCAGAAGGGTTGGGTCAGATCGGGAATTTCGGGTCGGGGCAGTGGCTTGTCGTATTCCGCCATGAGAGCGGGCCTCCTCGTTGTTCTTCTGGCTAGAGAGCGGCGCTCGAACCGAGCACCAGCGTCGTCATGACGCTCGCGGTGCCGCCTCAACCATTCACCAGACAGAGGTCGTGTTTTTCGACTTGGCGCTGATCTCCTCGGCCCATCACCTGCCGGACCCCCTCCACCACATGCCGGAAGCCGCCCGCCAGGCCCGGTTGCCCGGCCCCGATCTGCCCGCCGTCCGTATTGATCGGGAACTCGCCCTTGTAGGTCGTATCCGTCGACTCGTAGAAGCCGCCGATCTCCCCCTTGGGACAGATCCCCGCATCCTCCAGCGTCATCATGACCAGAATCGTGTAGCAGTCGTAGAACTCCGCGAACTGGATGTCCCGCGGGCTGTACTGCGCCATTTGCAGCGCAGCCGGCGCGCTCAGGACGACCGGCGTCACCGTCACGTCGTCCTCTTGCCAGATCACGTCGTGCCGGGTCGCCGGACCGGAGGCGCCGAGCACATAGACGGGCGGATTCGGCAGCGCTTTCGCGCGCTCGGCCGTCGTCACGATCACGGCCGCCGCGCCCGAGCAGGGCATCACGCTCTCCAGCAAGTGCAGTGGGTCGTTGGTGTAACGCGAGTTGAGCACGTCATCCATCGTCACGGGCTGCTGATACCAGACCGCGTTGGGGTTGGCGGCAGCGTTGAACCGCTCGTCGACGGCGCACTTGGCGAACTGCTCCTGTGTCGTGCCGTAGCGATACATGTAGCGCTGCTTGATCAGTCCGTAACCGCCGTTGGCTGCGATGACCGGCCCGTAGGG
>CAUYZA010000207.1:0-5680 GCA_963577225.1 Dehalococcoidia bacterium
GAGGACGACGATCTGCCCATCGAGATCGTCCTGGAGTTCGTGGAGGATCGGAATCTCCGCCTCACAGCGTGAGCAGTCGGTGGTGTACCAATTCAACACGAGGGGCTTGCCGAGGAAGTCCGAGAGGCTGACGACGGCTTCCGGATCGCGGGCGTCGGTGAGCGAGAAGTCGGGCGCGGGCTGGCCGATCAGCCCGCGCCCGACGTCCGGGCGCTGGGCCACCGGCGTGGACTCCTCGTCACCACCAGACAGAAAGAGCCAGACGGCGGCCGCGGCGACCGCGACGGCGACGATCACCAAGACGGCGTATCCGCCGTATCGCTGGATCGGACTACGTGCTGGTTCGTCTGCCATCTGATTCCTCTTCGGACGTTCGTTGGACCCGGTCTCGCACAGCGCTGCTGCGATGGTACGAAGCCAACCTAGAAGATTCGGTGATCAGCGCTACCGATGTCGTCCTGGGCTGGTTCCGCTGGGCGCTGGGCGCTCGCCTCCTCCTCCTGCGGCTGCTCGTGGACGACGAGCCCGCGGGCCGCGCGCCAGGCCTTCTGGCGAAGGCTGCGCTGCTCCCCCGGCGCGCCCGTCTGATCGTAGTCTCCACGCATGACCCGCGGGTACTCGGCCGCCACCTCCGCCCCCAGCAGCATCACGTTCGCGCTCACGAACACGAGGAAGAGGAAGGCGACGACCGCGCCGAGCGATCCGAAGACGACGTCGTAGTTGCTGAAGTTCTCGAGGTAGATGCCGAAGCCCAATTTCACCAGCTCAAAGAGGACGGCCGCCAAGATCGCCCCAGGCCACACGTGGCGCAGCTGGACATGGGTCGCGGGGACGATCCAGTACAGCACCCCGAAAGCGGCGATGGAGACGAAGATCGGCAGGACGAACGAAGCCACGGCCCAGCCGAATCCAAATTCGGTCGCAACGTCGCCGAGGACGGGGATATCGTCGCTGGCCGTACGCGCGAGCCGCAGGATCGTCGTCGCGCCGATCGAGGTCACGAAGATGGCGCCAAGCAGCGCCATCATGCCGAAGTCGACGAGTTTCTGGCGCACGAGCGGGCGCTTGCCCGAGAGGTCGAAGGCGATGTTCAGCGAGCGCCGAATCACCCCGAACATCGCACTCGCCGACCAAGCCATACCCACGAGCCCGATGAGCCCCAGCGCCCCGCTCGAGGGCCCGGAGATCTCCTGAACGGCCGTCTCGACGTTGTCTTCGCCCTCCCCGTCCACAGGCAGGAGACTGGTCAGCTCGGTGATCAGGTCGCGCTGGATGTCGCTGTCCTGCAGAGCGAGGCCGAGGATGCCTATCGAGAAGATGACCAGGGGGAAGAGGGAGAACAGGACGTAGTAGGAGATGGCCGCGGCCATCTGCGTGCAGTTGTCATCGGCGAACTCCATGAGCGTCCGCTGAGTCAACAGCCAGAGGTGTCGAAAGGTCGGCATCAGCTTCACTGTAGGCGCGGGTGCCGGACCGGGCCAACGGAAGTCGCGTCAGGCACCCCTCGGGACTGGCCTCCGGCAATGGGACGCTCGAGGCATGGCACCGCCTATTCACCAGCTGCTCCTCACCCGCCGCGAGAACCGCCCCAACCGCCCGTTCGCGGGCGGGCTCGCGGAGTACATCACCATCCACCAGACCGGGAACCGCCGGCCGGGCGCCGATGCTCACGCCCACGCGCTCTGGCTGGCAGGCTCAGCGCCCTATTCCTGGCACGCGACCATCGACGATTCCGAGATCTGGCAGTCGCTGCGCTGGGACGAGCAGGGCTGGCACGCCGGCGATGGCCTTAACGGCCCCGGCAACACCCGCTCGCTCGGCCTCGAGATCTGCATGAACGAGGGCATCGACGCCGAAGCGGCCGCGGCGAACGCCGCTTGGCTCGTGGCCCACCTGCATGGGCAGGGACATGGCCGCGGGGGGATCGTCCAGCACCACCACTGGACGGGAAAGAACTGCCCCGAGCGCATCCGCGCCGAGTCAGGCCGTTGGCAGCGCTTCCTCGACCAGGTGGCCGCACTCGAAGAGGTCGAGCCGAGTCCTGAGCTGAGCGATCGGATCGCGCGCCTCGAACGGATCGTCGCTGGGAACGGCACGCGCCGCCTCCACTCACTACCGGCGGCCAGCGGCGCTCCGCGGTGGCAGCGCCTCACGGGCGAGGAGGCGCTCCGCTACGTCGACGGCAAGGGCGATAGCCTGCACCTCGGCTTGGCCGAGCTGCAGGCTATCGGCTTGCCGCCCTCGAACCGGAGCCCCCGCCACCCCCGCCGGCCGACTCTCGACAGTGACCGGCCCGCCCGCTACGTTTCGGGGCACGCCTTCGTAGCTCAGTTGGAAGAGCGACGCATTCGTAATGCGTAGGTCCTCGGTTCGATTCCGAGCGAAGGCTCCACGCATTCCCGGCATCGACGTGTCGTCGTTCAGGCGTCCGAGGGGCTGGCGGTCCAGTTCGTCGCGGCAGCCCACGCTTCTGCGCCAGCCATGATGATGTCGCAGATCGGGTCCTTCGCGGCCAAGTAGGCGTCGATGTCACCAGGGTGAAGCTGGGCGAGGGCGCGCTTCGCCGCCTCGTAGCCCGCGGCGGCCGGGCGATGGCCGCGAAGGTAGTCGCGGAAGAGGAGGGCGTAGCGCTGATTCGTCCGCTCGTCGATGCGAACGTGACCGTGCGTGCGGCGGGCGCGCCATCGGGCTCGCGCGCGTAGCGCTTCTCCCATTCCTTTGCGGGGCGGGTGTCGCCCGGTGGGCGGTGATCGACATCCGGCACGTCTCGCAGGCGGCAGCCGATCTCCGCGAACGCCGCTGTCAACGGCTCCAGGGGCGTGAACGAGGCCACCGTGACCTGGAGGTCGATGATGTCCTTCGACCCCAGCCCTGGGGCGGCGGTCGAGCCGATGTGGTCGATGCGCAGCGCGAGGTCGCCGAGGCCCTCAAGAAGCACCCCGGCGATCGCCGCAAACTCCGCAGCGTTCTTGGTAGGCGACGATGCGGACGTGGTTCATCGCGGAGAGAGCCGAGCAGCGCTCATGCGCCGGGTGCCTGAGCGACGCTGAGCCAGCGCTCGACGAAGCCGCGCGGGGCCCGCCGTGACCTCAGTCCAGCTTCTTGATCTCCTCGATGAGCGCCGGCACGACCTTCTTGTAGTCGTCAACGACGGCGAAGCGGGCGACCTGGACCATGTTGGCGTCCCCGTCGCGGTTGATGGCGACGATGTTCTTCGCGCCCGACATCCCAGCCATGTGCTGGCTCGCGCCGCTGATCGCGACGGCGATGTAGAGGTTGGGCGTGACCGTCTTGCCGGTCAGGCCGACCTGCTGCGAGGGTGGGTACCAGCCCAGGTCGCAGGCGGCACGGCTCGCGCCGGTGGCGCCGCCCAACATCCCCGAGAGCTCTTCGAGCATCTCGAAAGCCGACGGATCGCCGAGGCCGCGGCCGCCGCTGACGATGCTCTCGGCGTCTTCGAGCCGCACGCCGGTCGACTCCGCCGCCTCTGTCGAGATGACCGTCACGCGCTGGTCGCCGGCGGCCTCGATCGGGGTGACGGTGCCGCTGCGGCTCGCGTCGGCCGCGAGCGCGTCCCAGGTCTTCAGCTTCACCGTCGCGACCTGGACATCGCTCCTCCACGTGACCTCGGCGCGGGCGTTGCCGCCGTAGCAGCTGCGCGTCGCTCGTAACCGCCCGCCCGCGAACGTCAAGCCGACGCAGTCCATTGCGACGGCCGTGCGCAGGCGGAAGGCGAGGAGCGGACCGAGGTCGCGCCCCAGGCTCGTCTGGCCCATGAGCACGATGTCGGCCCCGGAGGCCTCGCGTGCGGCCAGTGCGGCGGCACCGGCCGATTCGGTGAGGCCCTCGCCGATGGTCCCTGTGGGCGCCACGTAGACCGTGTCGGCGCCGTGCTCGATGAGCAGTTGCGCGAGCGACTCGTCGCCCGCGACGAGGGCGCTGACTGCGCCCGCGCCCCCATCGGCAAGCTGGCGGGCGGCGGCGATGAGTTCGTGCGAGAACGGGGCCAGGGCCCCGTCGAGCGTCTCCGCGATGATGAGCGTTCCAGACATCGGCGTCCTCTAGATGAGCTTCGCTTCGCGCAGCTTGAGCGCGAGGTTGCGGGCTTTCTCTTCGGGCGAGTCGCCCTCGATGATCTCCACGTTGCTCTCGACCTCGGGCACATAGAGCGCCTCGAGGGGCAGCCAGCGGTTGCCCTCGCCGACTTCTTCTTCGCAGAGGCCGAGGTCAGCTGCGGACCAGACTTGGACTGTCTTCTTGGCCGCCAGCATGATCTGCCGCAGCTGGGGATAGCGGGGCTCGCCGAACTCGTTCGAGACGGAGACGACGGCGGGGAGGTCGACCTGAACCGTCTGGAAGCCGTCGTCGAGCACGCGCTGGACGGTGAGCGTGGAGCCTTCGGCCTCGATCCCCTTCGCGATCGTCACGACAGGTAGGCCGAGGAGCTCGCCCACGCCCGTGGGCACCACGCCCATGTCCCAGTCGGCGGCGGCGCGCCCCAGGAGGACGAGGTCGCAGTCACCGATCTTCTCGATCGCCTTGGCGAGGGCGGCGGCGGTTTGGAAGTTGTCGATGCCTGCGAAGGCGGGATCAGTGAGGAGCACGCCTTCGTCCGCGCCCATGGCGAGCGCGTGCTTGATCGCGTCGCGCGCGGACTCCTCGCCGAGGCTGAGGACGGTGATTGTGCCCTCGCCGGCCGCATCCTTTAGACGCAGCGCGGCCTCCGTGGCCTGGGGATCGAAGGGGTTGACCACGGGCGCGATGCCCTGGGCGGGGATGACCTTCTTCGCCGCTTCGTCGACAGCGAACTGCGATGCCGGGGTTTCCGGATCGGGTATCTGCTTGACGCAGGTGCCATCCGTTTCGTTCCGAGGTGATCGCGCGCTCGCCTGGCCGCTCGTGGCGGCGGCGCTGGAGCGCGCCGAATCCTAGCACAGACGCCGTGCTTGTGAAATCTCGCACGTACCGGGCGTGGGCGGGTCTCAATCCTGGGCGGGTGTCAATTCCCACGTGAACAGTATGTTTCGAAACCTGCCGGAAACGGGACGGAAACACTGGAGAAACCGATTGCCTCTACTTTCGCTGCCATCGTCCGCCCCGAAGTGGGCGGCTGAGGAGGATCGAATGAAAGGTGCCCTATCAGCCACACGCAGGCCGCTTGCGCTGCTCGCCGGCGGTTTGCTGGCCTTGGGCCTGGTCTCCGCGGTTTCCGCCCAGGAGGGTGACAGCAGCGCTGCCCTCGACGACATCATCGGCGCACTCGATACCGCCTGGCTCCTGATCGCCGGGTTCCTCGTGTTCTTCATGCAGGCCGGTTTCGCCATGCTCACCGCGGGCTTCGTCCGCGCGAAGGAGACGGCGAACATCCTCATGAAGAACATGATCGATGCCTGCGTCGGCGGCCTTTCGTTCTGGCTCGTCGGCTGGGCCTTCGCCTACGGCGCGGGCCCAGCCACCAACGACTTCATCGGGCTCGGCAACTTCGCCCTCAACGAATTCGACGGCTACGCCGACTGGTTCTTCCAGTTCGCCTTCGCCGCCGTCGCCGCCACCATCGTCGCGGGCGCGCTCGCGGGCCGCACGAAGTACGCGGCCTATCTGGTCTACACGGTCGTCATCACCGGCGTCATCTATCCGGTAGTGGTGCACTGGGGCTGGGACGTGAACACCTGGATGGGTG
>CAUYZA010000208.1:0-5643 GCA_963577225.1 Dehalococcoidia bacterium
ACAGCCTGTCAAACCGGCCGAACCGGCCGAACAGGCAGTGGAGCAGGCAGCGGACCAAGCAGCCGATCAGGTTGTGGCCGAAGTCGCGTTGTTGCCCGGCGAGTTGACCCCGGAGCAAGAGGCCGCCGGCCTCTCGGTCGAGGAAGAGTTGCGGCTGCGATACCACTGGTCGAAGCTGGCGAACCTGCCCGGTCAGGCCGACGGCCCGCAGTACGGTAATACCTGGCAGTACGGCAGTGTCCACCCGGGCACGTGGAACCCGCTCGGTGCCTCCGGCTCCCTGCTGGCCGCGTTCGCCTTGCACTACTACAACCAGCTCGTGTCGTTCCCCTTGGGTGACTTCGACCCGAACAACTGGGTGGAGCCGGAAGGCGACCTGGCGACCGGTTGGGAAACGCCCGACGGGGAGACCTGGGTCTTCAACATGGACCACGAGATCAACTGGTCGGACCAAGAGCCCGTCAACGGTCGCGCGATGACGATGGAAGACATTGCGTCGGGCTACGACGCTCTGCGTGAGGCTCCCGTCCAGGCGCGCGATTACACGGTCATCAACAGCATCGTGCCGGACGAGGCGGGGCGCACCGTGCGTTTCAACCTGACCGAGCCGGCGCCGTACATGCTGAACGTGATGACGACCCCGTATCACGTGATCATCCCGCCCGAGGTGGTGGGCACGGACCTGCTGGACACGCAGCCGGTGGGCTCCGGTCCCTTCATCCTGCGCGAGCAGGAAATCGGCGTGCGTTGGTTCGCCGAGGCGAACCAGGACTACTTCCGCAAGGACCCGCGCAACGGCAACCAGCTTCCCTACCTCGATGCGATCGAGGGGCTGGACATCCTCAACCAGCGCGAGTCCGAGATCGCGGCGTGGGCGACGGGCGACCAGTACCGCATCACCGCCGGTGACCTGATCGACCTGGAAGAGTTCGCGGAGTTGCAGCCCGAGGCTGTGACGGTGACGACGGCGCCGCCTCCGGGCTGGCAGCCCTACATCGCGTTCCAGCTCAAGAAAGAACCGTGGCGCGACCCGCGCGTGCGTCAGGGCCTCTCGGCCTTGATGGACCGTGCCGCCGCCCGTGATGGCATCTGGGGCGGCTTCGCCGCCGCCGGTATTGGCCAGGACTGGACCTTCTTCCCGGACGAGAACAACCCGGGGGGCGGTCGAGGGGGTGGCGGCTTCCGCGAATGGCCGTGGACCTTCGAGGAGCTCGACGCGCTGGGCGGCAAGACGGTCTACGATCCGGCGGCGGGCAACGCACTGTTGGACGCGGCCGGCTTCACCACGGATAACCCGCTGGAATTCGAGTTCGAGTTCCACAGTGTCCCGGGCGTGCAGCTCAGCCACGCGCAGTTGATGGTGGACCAGTGGCAGACGAATGCCGAAGGCCGCCTGGACGTCACCTTCGTGACGGGTGAGTGGCTGAACTGGTTCGGCCGCCTGGTCAACCAGGACTGGAAAGACCTGTTGAAGCACTACCAGTACGGTCCTGCGCAGGACCCGGATCAGTACACCTACGGTCCGATGCACTCGCAAAGCGCCGGCAACTTCTACTCGATCGACGACCCGGAGATTGACGAGTGGTGCCAGGCGCAGCGCACCGAGACGGACCCGGACAAGCGGCAAGAGTACTGGGTCAAGATCCTGAGCAAGGATTTGGAACAGGCCTACCGTCTGTGGACCGTCAATCCGTACCGCATCCAGTTGCGGCGCGAGTTCATGTTCAACCAGAGCGACACCTACAACGCCTGGAACCCTGGTTGGGGCGAGAAGGGCTCGGAGTTGGTCTGGATCCACAAGGAAATGCTCGCTAACGCCTAAACGCGTTGTTCGGTAGCAGTGTGAAGAAGGCGGGGGCGGCAAGGGCCGCTCCCGCCGCTTTCCTCGAAGACGTTTTCCTGTCGGTCTGAACCGGCTTGACTAGGACTGTTCGTGGGCCAGTACGCGATCCGACGGGTGATTGCAGCAGCATTTGTAATGGTGCTGATGTCATTCGTGGCTTTCATGCTGATCAACATGGCTCCGGGCAACACCTTGCTGGCGCAGATCGCCGGCAGCGGCGCCATCGGCGGCGTGCTGGATGCGGAGGTCCTGGCCGAATTCGAGCGCGAGCTGGGGCTCGATAAGCCGCTGCTCGTACGCTACGTCGACTGGCTGTTCCACGCGGTGCAAGGCGATCTGGGTGGCTCGTTCGTGAACAATCAGAGCGTGCTCGATCGCATCGGCGAGAAGCTGCCGACCAGCATTCAGCTGGTGATCATGGCCTCCATTGTGAGTCTGGTTTTGGCAGTGCCAATCGGCGTCCTCTCGGCGGCTCGCCAGGGGGGGGCATCGGACTACGTTTCGCGGACGTTTGCGATCTTGGGCTTGGCGATCCCGAATTTCTTCCTGGCGATCATCGTGCTGATCATCTTCAGCCGTTGGTTCGATATTTCGCTGGGATCCATGCCGAAGCCCGAACTTTGGGATGATCCGATCGGGAACATACAGAAAATGATTGCGCCCGCTTTGGTCGTGGGCTTCACGCTGATCGCGACGGTGATGCGGATGGCCCGCTCGGCCACGCTCGAAGTGCTCAATGAGGACTACGTGCGCACGGCCCGGGCCAAGGGGCTGGGCGAACGGGTGATCATCACCCGGCATGTCGTGCGCAATGCCATGATTCCCGTGATCACGATCTTCGGCAATCAGTTCGCCTTCATCCTGGGCGGCACGGTGATCGTGGAGTTCATCTTCCGTGTGCCCGGCATCGGTGCGCTGACGCTCACGTCGATTAACAACCGGGACTACCCTCTGGTGATGGGAACGACTTTGGTGCTGGGCTTGGTCGTCGTGGTGACGAACCTGCTCGTCGATCTGTCCTACGGGTTTATCGATCCTCGGATCCGGTATAGCTAGAAGATCTGAGGGAAACTGACGCTATGACAACGATCGCAGCACCTGCCGAGGCGGTCTACGTTCAGCTGGCGCCGCCGAAGCCGTGGTATATCCGGCTGCGTCGCGTCGCACGGCAGAAGCCGCTCGGGACGCTCGGGGCGATCGTCCTCGTCGTCGCTCTCACGGCGGCGCTGTTCGGCACCGATCTCGACCTCTTCGGCACGACGATCGTGCCCGGCTTCTCCCCGCAGCCGCCCCAGGAGACGGAAATTACGGCGCGTCTGGAGGGCCCGAGCTGGAGCCACCCCTTCGGCACGGACGCGATCGGCCGCGACGTGCTGAGCCGCACGATCGCGGGCGCCCGCACGGCGATGATCATTGGCTTCTCGGCGACGGGTCTGGCCTTGTTGGCCGGTACCGTGATCGGCATGGTCTCGGCCTACGCCGCCGGAACCGTCGACCTCTTGCTGCAGCGGGTGATGGACGCCTTCATGTCCTTGCCGCCGCTGATTTTGTTGCTGGTGCTGGTCACTGTGCTGGGCCCGAGCATGATGACCGTGATCATGATCTTAATATTCTTCGTGGCTCCATCGTCGTCACGCGTGATGCGCGGCTCGACGTTGGTGATCAAGGAGCAGCAGTATGTTGAGGCCGCCCGCACGCTCGGGGCGACGCCGCAACGGATCATGCTCCACCACATCCTGCCGCAGTTGGTGGCGCCGTTGCTGGTGCTGGCGTCGGTCTTGATCGGGGCCACGATCGTGACGGAGGCGGCACTGTCGTTCTTGGGCCTGGGCGCGAACAGCCCGGAGAATCCCACTTGGGGCTTCATGCTCTTCGAAGCCGTCGCTCGCCCGCCGTTGGACCGGTTCTACTGGATGTCGATGGCGCCGGGCATCGCGATCACGCTGACGGTGCTGGCGTTCAACCTGCTGGGCGATGCACTGCGCGACATCTTCGACCCGCGGCTGCGCGGGACTGCGTCGAACTGATAGGGCAACCCCAGCCGTCGGTCAGCCGATACCCTGTGAGTATGTTCGGACTGCGTGGCACTCTGCGTTCGGCCGTTGTGGCTGCGACCTTTCTGACCGCGATTGCGGCTGCAACGGGGTTGCTGGCCCTGGCCCCATGGCAGGCGAGCCCGCCCGCCGGCGCGCAGGCGCCCGCCTACTTCGCGGAGCTGACCGGCACTGAGGCGGTGCCGCCGAACGACAGTGAGGCGATTGGCACCTTCGTGGCGCAGATCGAGGGCGAGACGGTGTCCTACCGGTTGCGCGTGTCTAGCGTCTTTGAGGCGATGTTCGCGACGCTGCAGATCGGCGATCCCGACGAGTTGGGCGAGGTGGTGTCGTTCGTCTTTGAGCCGGCGGCAGCCTCGGTGGAGGGACCCACGGAGCGCTCGCGCCAGCTCGGTGTGCGGGTCGACATCGTTTCGTCGGTCGACGTCAGCGGTCGCATCACCTCCGAGATCGGTTGCGGGTTTCAGTGTGGTGCGCGGCTAGTGGGCTCGCTACAGGGCGACATCGAGGGGTTGTTGCGGGAGTTCGCGGCGGGCAATGCCCACGTCGTCGTGGTGACGACGTCGTATCGCGAGGGCGAGCTGCGCGGGCGCGTGGAGGCAACGAGCAGCGACGATCCGCGCGTGATCGCGGCGCTGGCAGCGGACGATGCGACGCGGAGCGCGGCGCCGGAACAGACGATGATGGCGGACCGGCTGTCCAGCGATGACGACGGGTTCCCGGCTTGGGCCTGGGCCGTGGTGGTGGGGGCGGTGGCGTTCAGCCTGGTTGGTGCGTCGATGCTGCCGCGACGGCGTCGCTGAGGCCGCTACGGAGACCCGACTGCACTTTACCGGGCGTGTAGACCCCGGGCCACCCAGACTCTCCGACGGAAATGGAGTGACCCGTGGCGACACTGACCACGCAGGACCGGATCAAGATGTTCTACACGGTGCGGGGCGAGGGGCGGCCGCCCTTCATCTTCATCCACGGTTGGTGATCGAACCTGACGCATTGGGACGCACAGACGCGCTACTTCGCGAAGGGGCATCGAGTGTTGGCCGTCGATCGACGCGGGCACGGGCGCTCCGATGTGCCGGAAGGCGGCTACACGGCCAAGCAGCACGCTGCGGACATCGCCGAGGTGGCGCGCAAGGAGAAGATCCGCAACGCGATTGTGGTCGGCCACGCGGGCGGCGGCCCGTCGACGTTGGAGTTTGCGCGCTCCTACCCGCAGTACGCTCGCGCCGTGGTGATGGTGGACGCGCAGGGTCTGGCCCAAGGCGAAGATTGGTGACCCGAAGGACCCCTTCGGGGCGCAGCTCGGCGGGATCATTGATCTGCTCAACGGCAAGAACGGTCGGGCCGCATTCAAACAGGTCTACAGCGGGTTCTTCAGCGAGCACGCGGGGCGCGCGGGACGGGCGGCGATCGCCGACGCCGCTCGCACTCCACGAGACGTTGCAGTCGCGGAGCTCGTGGGGATCGGGAATCAACACACAGGCGATCGCGAAACAGCTGCAACAGCCGGTGCTGTGGCTCACGGTCACCGACGCTGATCAGATGGCCGTCGGCAAGGCGTTCCGCGACATGCAGTTCGGCCAGACCGTCGGCTCCCGGCACTTTCCGCAGCTTGAGGTGCCGGATCAGACGAACGCTATGATCGAGCGGTTCGTCTCGAACCTCTAGCGGCCGCCCTTCGAACGGCCAGAATCGACTTCCCGGGTCCGCCCTTAGGAGAAGTCCGTGATGGTCGTAAAGCCCATC
>CAUYZA010000209.1:0-5635 GCA_963577225.1 Dehalococcoidia bacterium
CCGACGCGCGCTGGGGCGCACGCATGGGCTCCGTCACCCTGCACGATCGACTCGAGCGCGCTCGCTCCACCGCCTCGCCCGAGGATCGCTTCGGTCCGATCAACGGCATGATCGAGACCGCCGAGAACCTGGCCGAGCAGTACGACATCTCGCGCGACGCGCAGGACGCCTACGCGCTGCGCAGCCATCAATGCGCGGTGAGAGCGTCCGAAGATGGCTCGTTCGACAGCGAGATCGTGCCCGTCAGCGTGCTCCAGCGGCGCGGCGATCCGGTCGTGGTCACCAAGGATGAGGGCCCGCGTGCCGACACCTCGCTGGAGGTGTTGGGTAAGCTGCGTCCCGTGCAGAAGGACGGCACCGTCACGGCAGGCAACGCCAGCGCCCAGAACGACGCCGCCGCCGTCTGCATGGTCGTCGCCGCCGACAAGCTGGCCGAACTCGACCTTGAGCCGATGGGCTACCTGCGCGGCTGGGCCGCGGTCGGCGTGCACCCCGCCTACATGGGCATCGGCCCCGTCCCCGCGTTGGAGAAGCTGACCGCCAAGACCAAGGTCGGTTTGGACGAGATCGACGTCGTCGAGCTCAACGAGGCCTTTGCCTCGCAGGTCCTCGCCGTGCTCCAGGGTTGGGGCATGCAGGACGAAGCCGAGGTAGACGCCAAGCTCAACCCCAACGGCTCTGGCATCTCCCTCGGTCACCCCATCGCGGCCACCGGCGCGCGCATCCTGGCCACCTTGCTCAACGAGATGGATCGCCGCGAAGCCAAGTATGGCCTGGAAACGATGTGCGTCGGCGGCGGCCAAGGCCTGGCCGCCCTCTTCGAGCGCCCTTAGTGGATGAGTGCGGCGTCAGCGTCGGAACGGTACCCAGGCGGCGGCCGTCTGTGCGGGTCTGGCAGCCGCAACAAATCAGTCCGGCGGCGTTTCGCCGCTGATCCCCTCCTGCACGAGCCGCGCGTACTCGTCCTCATCGATGCCCAGCAGCTCGCCCAACACCTCCGACGTGTGCTGCCCCAGCGTCGGAGCCGCCCGCTCGATCGACAGCGGCCCGCTCTCGAAGCGGAACGGTAAGCCGGGATGCGGCCAGGCGCCCATCTCCGGGTGTTCGACGTCGACGACGACTTCACGCGCTCGCAACGCCGGGTCCTGCGCCACGGAGTGCGAGTCGGCCACCACGGCGGCGGGAACCCCCGCTGCAAGCAGCCGTCCCTTCAGCGGCGCCGCCTTCTCCCCCGCCAGCCAGGTTCCGATCAGCGCATCGAGTTCATCCTCGTGCGTCTTACGACCCTCCCGCTCCGTGAAGCGCGGGTCAGACGCCCATTCGTCGCGGCCGGCGGTCCCGCAGATAGCCAGCCACTGCGCGTCGAACTCCGCCGCTAGCGCGAGCCACTCACCGTCCAGCGTGGCGTAAACCCCGTGTGGCGCATGGCTCGGGTGCCGGTTACCGCGCCGCCCCCGTACCCGACCCGTCGACGCGAACTCCAGCGACGCATCCCCGATGGCGGTGAAGTTCGCCTCCATCATCGAGAGGTCGATGTATTGGCCCTCGCCCGTCACGTCGCGATGATGCAGCGCCGTCATCAGCGCTGCTAGGCCGTAATAGCCGGCCACGGCGTCCGGCAGCATCGATCCGGAGTTCATCGGTGGTCCGTCTCCGTACCCGTTCAGGGCCGACATACCGGATGTCGGCTCGATCGTGCCGCCGATCCCGGGCACGTCGCGCCAGGGCCCGCTCGCTCCGTAGGCCGAGAGGCTCAGCAAGATCAGGTCCGGCCGCAACGCCGTCAGCGAGTCGTAGTCCAGGCCGAGATTGCCCATCACGCGCGGCGTGAAGTTCTCAGCCACGATGCCGGCTAGAGGAATCAGCTCGCGCAAGAGCCGTAGCCCGTCAGGCTGCGAGAGGTCTAGCGTGATCGCGCGCTTGTTGAGATTGACGGCGTTGTAGAGCCCGCTGCAATTCCAGGCGTTGTGCGCCGACGGCACGGCGCGCAGCTCCACCGGCATCGGCGACTCATAGCCAGCTCGCCACGAGTCGGGCCGCTTGCGCGCCTCGATCTGAATCACATCGGCACCCAAAAGCCCCAACAACTCCGTCGAGAACGATCCCGCCCAGGCCTGCGTCAGCACGATCGCTCGCAAGTCCGCCAGCGGGCCGCTCACGACGTCGCCTCCAGGACCGCACCCCGCTGGACCAGTCCATCGATTGCGTCCGCCTCGAAGCCGGCTTCGGCCAGCACCTCAAGCGAGTGCTCCCCCAGCGCCGGCGCATCGCGACGTAGCTGCCACGGGGTCGCGCCCATCTTGAACGGCGCGCCGGGGAACTCGGTAGCGCCGCCGGCTGACGTGGCGAGGTCTGGTGTTTGGAAGAAATCCCGCCCGCGCAAGTGCTCGTTCTTGGCCAGCTCGCCCATATCGAGCACGGGGCCCGCCACGACCCGCAGATCGCCTAGCCGCTCGAAGAGGTCCGCCCGCGTGCGCTCGCTCAACTTCGCCTCGACGAGCGGTGCGATCTCGGCCGCGCTCTCGCGTCGATTGCGGAACAACTCTTCGTCGTCGGCCAGATCCGGCAGGCCAAGCTCATTCATCGCGTCGCGCCAGAAGTGCGCGCGACTGAGGGTCAGCGCGAAGTGCCCGTCGGCGACCGGCACCGGCCCGGTCTGGAACGTGACCCGCGCCGGACGCGCCTGTGGAGTCCCCGCCAGCAGCGAGCGCAGCATCGACGCGCCGTTGGTGACGGCCACAGCGTCCAACTCCGCGACGTCGACAGTGTCACCTGTTCCGCCCCGCTCGCGCTGATGCAGCGCCGCCAGCACCGCCCCGTAGGCCGCGACACCGGCCATGATCGACGCGATCGGCCCCGCGCCCTGCAACGGTGGGGCGTCGGCCAGGCCGTTGATCGACGCCCAGCCGCTGCGCGCCCAGTGCGTCAGATCGTTGCCCGGTGCGCCGGCCAGCGGGCCGCTCAGCCCGTGCGGCGTGACCGCGACGCGCAGGAGCGCCTCGCGCTCGACCGACTCGCGCGCGACTCCGTGTTCAACGAGCCGCTCAGGCGCCGCGCTCAGCACGACGATGTCGGCCCGATCGAGCAGCCGTGCCACCACTGCCGCCACGTCTTGTTCCCAGTCGATCGCCAGCGAGCGTTTGTTGGCTTGTACGTAGCGACCCAGGATCGAGCGCTCTTCAGCGTCGAACGGGGCGAGTCCCCGCAGCGGGTTGTCCGCTCCCTCGACTACGACCACGTCCGCCCCGAAGTCGGCCAGCAACCGGCCACACCAGGCCGCCGCCACCGACGTCGATAGGTCCACGACGCGCAGATCATCGAGGGCGCGCCTCGTCGTAGTGCCTGGCTCGCGAGTCATGCGCTCATTGTGCTGCGAACGCGCGTTAATCGCTCGCGTTCGCGATCGCCTCGCCCCGCGCTTCGAACTCCTCCTTGGCGGCCGCCACCAGCTCCGGGCGCTCCAGCAGCTCGCAGGCCGTTGCGCTGAGCGCCTTCGCGCAGAGCAGCGCGTTCTGCTCGCCCAGTTCGCTGTGCGCCGCCGCCGCCCACAGTTTCGAGTGGCCCGGCACCGGCTCTTCGCTAATCGCGAAGCTCATCGCGAACGACGGCATCACCTGGCTCACATTGCCAAAGTCCGTCGACCCTCCACCGCCGCGTTGCGAGGCCGGCTCCGGCTCGTCCAGCCGCATCCCCAGCCGCTCCGCGTGCGCCTTCGTCAGCTCGGTCAGCGCGACGTTCGGCCGCACGTTCGCGTAGAAGGGGTAGTGCGGCTCCACCTCCAGCGTCGCGCCCGTCATCCCCGCCGCGCCTTCTGCAATCCCCAGCACGCGCGGCACCACCGTCTCGCGCAGATACTCGCCGTCCTTCGAGCGCAGCATGAAGTTGGCCGCCGCGAACTCGGGCACCACGTTGGGCGCGCCGCCACCGTCGCTGATGATGCCGTGGATCCGCACGTCGTCCTTGAGGTGCTGGCGCATCGCATCGATCCCGGTGAAGAAGTGGATCACGGCATTGAGCGCGTTGACGCCGGCTTCCGGTTTGCCCGCCGCGTGCGCGGCCTTGCCGTGGAACATGTAGCGGTAGCCCACCATCGCGAGGCTGACGTTGGCCTCCATCGGCCAGTCGGTGCGAAAGACCGTCTTGTCCGACGACGGATGCGACGACAGCGCCACGTCGATGTCGTCCAGCGCCCCCGCCTCCAGCAGCCGCACCTTGCCGCCGCCTCCTTCCTCCGCCGGCGTCCCGATCACCACCACGCGCCCGGGCAACTCACCCAACGCGGCCTTCGCGCCGATCCCCGCGCCCAGCGTTGAAATCGCCAACAGGTTGTGGCCGCAGCCGTGGCCCACGTCGGGCAGCGCGTCGTACTCCACCAGGATCCCGATGCTGGGGCCGTCACCGGTGCCCTGGGCCACGCCGCGGAAGGCCGTCTCGACCCCGCCCGAGCCGCGTTCCACCTCGAAGCCGTGCGCCTCCAGGGACTTGGTCAGCACCTCGGCCGCGTGGAACTCCTGATAATTGAGTTCGGGATGGGCGTGGATGTCGCGGCTGATTTCGATCAGTTCGGCGCTGGCCGCATCGATCGCGCCATCGGCTGTTTCGTTGTGGGACATTGGGTTCGCTCCTGTTCCGCTCGCTCAACGCGGGCAGCGGACAGGATAGCCATCGCGGCCGCTGCTTCGTCGAGCGTCGACGCTCAGTCGCTCGGCTGGCGGCGACGCAGGTGCAGCGCGACGATCGTGCCGCAGAGCGCGCCCAGCAGCGCGCCCACAATCGCTCCCCCCCCCCCCGCCACCACCCAGGGGTCTGTCTCGCCGCCGCTCAGCCCGCGGTCCATCCCCCACAGCGCCAGCGCGCCTGTCCCGCCCCAGAAGGTGCCCATCCCCCAGGCGCGGTCGATCCGGCTCGTCGTCGACGCGCCGCTGATCGCCGCGGCTGCCGACGCACCCACGATCGGGCCGAACAGCAGCCCGCCCACGATCATCCCGGCGATCGCCAGATCCAGCAACTCGTCGACTTCACCGATCACGACGCCGATGCGGGCCAGCACGATGGCCAAGGCAGCCGCGCCGAACCAGCCGCCGATCCCCGCGCCGCGTACGGATCGCACCACTCACGTTCCCGTCGTGCCCCGATCAGTCATGTTCAATCATCGACAGATCTGACGCCGATCCGTTCCTTAGTGAGCTGCCAGTTCAGCCGACAGCGCCCGCCCGCGGGCGGCTTGTTCCCGTGCCATAGACGCACAAGCACCCGTATATGTGGTGGGGTCCAGCAACCGATCGATGGCGGGCGCATCCAGTGCCGCGCTGACGTCGGCGTCCGCCAGCAGCAGTTCACGGAAAGATGCCCCTCCGACGGCCGCCTCTTGCGCCGCCTCGTAGACGACGTCGTGCGCCCGCTGCCGCCCGATGCTCGCGCCCAGCTCCAGCATCAGCCGCTCGGCCATGATCAGACCGTTCGACAGATCGACGTTGCCCCGCATCCGCTCCGGGAAGACCTGCAGCCCCTCAGCCACCGCGATCACCCGCTCCAGGATGTCGCCCGTTAAGGCACAACTCTCGTGCAGCGCGTGGTGAATCAGGTCGCTCGTCGTGCGGTCGGCTTCGTGCTCGGTCAGCATCGCCTCTAGCGC
>CAUYZA010000210.1:0-5601 GCA_963577225.1 Dehalococcoidia bacterium
GCCGCCGCCGGCTTGACCGGGCTGACCGGCGTCGACGAGGAGTTGCTCTTCGGCTTCGCCCCGCTCAACGACATGGACGCCGCCGAGGTGCCGATCGACCAGCGTCGCCATGCTGCCCGGGTGCTCAATGACCACGTGACGGCCGGTGCGGGCTTCCTGCAGGAGCCATGGTTTCCTTGCGCCGGCGCGGCGGCGGTTCGCCACAGCCACGAAAACTGGGATGGCAGCGGCTACCCGCTCGGCGCGAGCGGCGACGACATTCTCGCTGCCTCGCGTCTGATCCGGGCAGGGGATCTCTTTGAGTGCATCGTCTCGGCCGAAACCAACCCGTTGACGGCGTGGGCGCGCTCGCGCCGCACGGTCGCCAATTGGTCCGGTCACGAGTTGCAGTCCGAGATCGCTTCGGCCCTGCTGGACTTGGTCGACGATGACGTCTTCTGGCTCGGCTTCTACGACGATGAACTCGTGACCAAGCTGGTCGAGAACGCTGCCGATGATGCGGTGCCCAGCGGCACCTTGCTGTGGGAGTTCAGCCGCTCCGTGGCCGACCTGGCCGACGCCAAGTCCGGGCACGAGTCGGGTCGCAGCCAGCGCATTGCGCGGTACGTCGGCGCGATGGTCGAGGGCCTGAGCATGCACGATGAGCATGTGGCGTTGCTGACACTGCTCTCGCTTTGGAATGATGTTGGCGCCTTCCGCGTACCCAACCGAATCCTGGTCAAGCCCGACCTGCTCTCGCTGGAAGAAATGCACCGCATGCGCGCCCACCTCGCCTTTTCCGCGGAGGTCGTGGAGCGGATCGCTGTCCTGTGCCCGGGCGCGCGCTGGATTGCCGCGCACCATGAGCGCGTCGATGGACGCGGCTATCCGGAGATGCTGTCCGGCCCGGCGATCGCGAGCGAGTCGGGAATTCTCAGTCTGGCCGATGCCTATGTCGCCCTGACGGCGCGTCGCCCCTATCGCGAGGCCCACTCGCGGGAGGATGCCACCGCCCTGCTGGCCGCCGGCTCTGGGTCGCAGCGGGATCCATTCCTGGTGCAGATGTTCCTGGAACTGCTCGAGCGCGAGCGGGATCCGGGCGATCTCCGCGTCGCGGGCGCGTAGGCGGTCTCTGCTCGCGCCTGCTAGAGGCGTTCGAAGTGGTCCACCGGCATGACCCAGATCACCGCGCCGCCGCGGCTGACCGTCTTCGGCTCACTGGCGAGGTCCAGCCCCCCTAGGAAGGGGAGCTGCTGCACGGGCGCGAACTCCTCCCGCGCGCTGGTGATCCGTCGCGCAATGGCGATTACCTCTTCGACTGCTTCATCGTCGACGCCGGTGAACAACGTGTTCGAGTGCCGACGCAGGAAGCCGCCGGAACTGCCCAGCTTGGTCACGATGTGCCCGGCCTGCACCAATTCCTTGGCCAGCGGGTCCGCATCGGACGACTCGACGACCATGAACACAAGCTTCATCGAGCCCCCGACGGGCGCGGCGGGTAATTGGGCGGCACGCTAGCGCGGGTCGCCGGCGTCGCGGGAACGCATGGTCGCCAAGAGCGCCTCGCCGGAGGCGCCGCTCAACAGCGCCGCTAATACGGCACCGAGCGCCAGACCAACCGCCAAGCCCGCGAGGAAACGCATCATCGCTCCTGCTCCGCCCGTCACGATGCACGGTATCGATGCCTACCGATAGCGGTCAACGCGATAGAGCCGATTCGCACGTGATTGTCCTGCTTTGTACCCGTTGGTAGCGTGGATTTTCCTCTGGCGCTTCAAATCCCCGCCAGCACGGAGGGCCGCCGAATGTCTGACACTACGCCGAATCGCGCCGATCCCGTCGACATGGACACGATCGTCTCGCTCGCCAAGCGCCGCGGGTTCGTCTTTCCAAGCAGCGAGATCTATGGCGGTTTCGCCTCCACCTGGGATTACGGCCCGCTCGGCGTCGAACTGAAGCGCAACGTGAAAGACGCCTGGTGGTCGGCGATGGTGCGCGACCGGCGCGACATCGTGGGTCTCGACTCGGCCATCCTGATGGCGCCACGCGTCTGGGAGACCAGTGGGCATCTGGTGAATTTCCATGACCCGCTGGTGGACTGCCGCGAGTGCAAGCAGCGCTTCCGCGCCGACCACCTGGCGGAACAGGCGGAAGAGGGTGTCTGCCCCAACTGCGGTGCCACCGGTTCCCTGACGGCGGCTCGCGAGTTCAATCTGATGTTCAAGACCTTCGTCGGCCCGGTTGAGGAAGAGGCCGCGACGGCCTACCTCCGGCCCGAGACCGCGCAGGGCATCTTCATCAACTTCGAGAACGTGCTGACGACGGCGCGGCGACGGCTGCCGTTCGGCATCGCCCAGCAGGGCAAGTCGTTTCGCAATGAGATCACACCCGGCAACTTCATCTTTCGCACGCGCGAGTTCGAGCAGATGGAGATGGAGTACTTCGTCGCGCCGGAAGAGGGCCAGGAGTGGTACGAGCGTTGGATCGAGCTGCGTGAACAGTGGTACTTGGACCTGGGCATCCGGCCTGAGAACCTGCGTCGGGACGTGCATCCGCCCGAGAAGCTCTCGCATTACTCGGCCGGCACGACCGACATCCAGTACCGCTACCCCTGGGGCTTCGATGAGCTCGAGGGCATCGCCTACCGCACCGACTACGACCTTAAGGTCCACGCCGAGGCGAGCGGCAAGAAGCTCTCCTACTTCGACAACGAGACGAACGAACACATCACGCCGCACGTTGTTGAGCCCGCGGCCGGCGTGGACCGTTCGATCCTGGCGTTCCTGCTGGACGCTTATGCGGTGGAGCCGGACGAGAAGGGCGACGACCGCGTTATGCTCAAGCTGCACCCGCGGCTGGCGCCGGTGAAAGTGGCGGTGCTGCCTCTCAGCCGCAAAGAGCCCGTCGCCAATCTCGCGATCGAGGTCTGGGACCAACTGCGGCCGTTCTGGGCCACGCAGTATGACGACACGCAGAGCATCGGCCGTCGCTATCGTCGCCAGGACGAAATCGGTACGCCGCTCTGCGTGACCGTGGACTTCGAGTCGCTCGACGATCATTCCGCGACGATCCGCGAGCGCGACAGTCAGGAGCAGATCCGCGTGGCGATTCCTGAACTGATCGACGCGATTCGGGCGAAGCTGGGCTTCTAATGCCGCGACCGCTGCGACTGATCCATACCTCGGATCTCCATCTCGACCCCTACATGGGCAGCAACGACGACCACTGGCTGGAGCGTCGCGAGCTGTTCCGTCGCAGCTTCCGCTGCGTGCTCGACTCCGTCGCGGCGCACGAGGCCGACGCGCTGTTGATTGTGGGAGACGTGTTCGACTCGGCGCGGGTCACACCAGAGACCGTCGAGTGGTTCTTGGACCAGGTCGAGACGATCAGTCCGACGCCGGTGATCGCGATCAACGGCAACCATGACACGCTCGGCGAGCGTTCCGTCTACGGGCGCCACGACGTGCGTCGGGTGCCGAACCTGCACTACTTGCTGGAGCGCGAGGGCCGCAGTCTCCACTTCGACGAGCTCGATCTCCACATCTGGGGCCGCGGCTACGACGAGTCGGATTGGCACTTTCGTCCGCTGGAGGGGCTCCCACGACGGGCTGGCGACCGCTGGCATGTGGCGATGGCGCATGGCCACTACGTGCGCTCCGACGCCGACAACCACCGCGCGATGCAGATTCACCCCGACGAAATTCACGCCACGAGCTGGGACTACCTGGCGCTGGGTCATTGGGAGGCGCACGAGGACGTCAGCGGGGACGGTCCAGTGACTGCCGTTTACTCCGGCGCACCGATGCCGATCTCCGACGCGAACACGAAGGCCGGCTGGGTCATGGTCGTCGATCTGGACCCCGACGACGGAGTGAGCTGGCGGCGGGAGAACGTGGACCCCCGTCGCTAGTGGCCGGGACGCGGTTCGGGGCAGGCCGCGTTCGATCGCACACAAAAAAGCCGCCCGAGACGGGCAGCTCGTTTGAATCGCGAGGTCTTGGTGCTAGGGAGCGAGTTCGACGACCTTGGCGCGGGCCTTTTCCTTGTCGTCGAACCACCCGATATTCACCTCAATGAAGGCGCTCCACTCGTCCGGCACGTCGTCTTCGGCGAAAATGGCGGTGACCGGGCAGGCGGGTTCGCAGGCACCACAGTCGATGCATTCGTCCGGGTTGACGTAGAGGATGCGGTCTTCCTCGTCGGAATGGATGCAGTCCACAGGGCAGACCTCGACGCAGGACTGGTCCTTCACGTCGATGCACGGCTCGGTGATGATGTAGGTCATAGCTCTCCGGTTTCCTCTTGCTCGCGTCGCAAGCACGGCTCGGGTCCGCCGACCTTGCGCGACGCCTCCACACTTATACCCGCCGATTCCGGTGTCCGCAACAGGAGGATTCCTGCGCAGTCCGACGGGACGTTAAGGGGCTTGCAGCCCGCGACGTCGGAGCGCTGGCTAGGACGACGCGGGACTGGCCGTTCGCTTGCCGGCGCGGGCGCTCGCTTTGGCCTTGCGACGTCCACCGGCTCCGCTCGTTCCGTTTCTCACGCTCGGCTTCGATCCGCCTTCGGCCGCCTGTTTCGCATCGCTTGCCGGTCGGCTCTTGGGCGGTTTCTTGCGTGTGGCTTTGGGTCGCGCCGTTCGCGTTGCGCCGTTGCTGGAGTTCGGCTCTGGGGCGTGCCCGTGCCGGCCAAGCATCTCGCGCAGGAATTGCCCCGTGAACGACGTGGGATGCGCGGCGATCTCTTCCGGCGTACCGGTCGCCATGACCTCGCCACCCCGTTCGCCGCCCGCCGGTCCGAGGTCGATTAGATGATCGGCGTTTTTGATCACGTCGAGATGGTGTTCGATCACGACGACGGTGTTGCCGCCGTCGACCAAGGCTTGCAGCACAGCCAGCAGCGCTTCCACGTCGTGGAAGGAGAGTCCCGTCGTGGGTTCGTCCAGGATGTAGAGCGTTTTGCCGGTGCTGCGCTTCGACAGCTCCGTGCTCAGCTTGACGCGCTGCGCTTCGCCACCGGACAGTGTTGTGGCTGGCTGACCGAGCTTGATATAGCCCAGGCCCACGGCCTGAATCGTGGTCAGCTTGCGTCGGATCGATGGGTTCGCTTCGAACACCTCGACCGCTTCGTCCACGGTCAGGTCGAGAATTTCGGCAATCGTCTTGTCCTTGTAGCGAATGTCCAACGCCTCGCGGTTGTACCGCGCGCCGTGGCAGACCTCACAGGGCACGGTCACGTCCGGCAGGAACTGCATCTCGATGTTGATGTAGCCATCGCCCTTGCAGGCCTCGCAGCGCCCGCCCTTCACGTTGAACGAGAAGCGGCCCGGCTTGTAGCCGCGCATGCGCGCCTCGGGCACCGATGCGAAGAGGTCGCGGATCGGCGTGAAGGTGCCGGTGTAGGTGGCCGGGTTCGAGCGCGGCGTACGGCCGATCGGGGACTGATCGATGTTGATCACCTTGTCGATCTGATCCAGGCCTTCCAGCGCCCGCACTTTGCCCGCCTTGTCCTTGGCCCGGTGCAGCAGTTGCGCCGCTCGCCGGTACAGGATCTCGTTGACGAGGGTGCTCTTGCCGGAGCCCGAGACGCCGGTGATGCAGATGAACTTGCCGAGCGGGAACT
>CAUYZA010000211.1:0-5598 GCA_963577225.1 Dehalococcoidia bacterium
AACTCGTCGACTGAACCTGATTCGCCGATCCAAGTGCGGCGTCGCTCGAACTGAGCAGCCCGGCCGGCCGTGAGCCACCCAAGGACCCATTCGTGCGAGACTCCCGCTGAGCGAGTTCCTGCGCCGGCGATGCGGCGCGCTCCGAACAACTCGAGCACGAAGGAGCGGCGATGTACGAGACGGACCAATATGAGGGCATGATCGCCGAGACGATCACGGTGCAGGGCAAAAACAACGATCTGATTCACGCCTACCTGGCCCGACCCACAGGCCCCGGCCCTTTTCCCGGCGTCGTCCTCTTCCACCACATGCCGGGGTGGGACGAGTGGTACAAGGAAGCGACCCGGCGCTACGCCCACCATGGCTACGTCACCATCTCGCCCGATCTCTATTGCCGGGCGGGGCACGGCGCTGCGGACGACGTGACCGCCAAAGTCCGTGCCGATGGCGGCGTCTCAGACGATCAGGTCGTCGGTGACGCCGAGGGCTGCATGCGCTACCTGCGCTCGTTGCCCATCCTCAACGGCAAGATCGGGCTGATGGGCACCTGCTCGGGCGGACGCCAGGCCTATCTCGTAGGCTGCCGCTCCGACAACGTGGATGCCGTCGTCGACTGCTGGGGCGGCGGCGTTGTGATGGGTCCGGACGACCTCTCGCCGCAACGTCCGGTCGCACCGTTCGATCTGACAGAGTCGCTCGACGCACCTTTGCTGGGGCTGTTCGGCGATCAAGATCAGAGCCCGACTCCAGAACAGGTCGCGCGGCATGAGGAAGAGCTGAAGCGGCTGGGGAAGCCCTACGACTTCACCATGTACCCCGGGGCAGGGCACGGCTTCTTTTACTACGACCGCCCGGCGGCCTACAACGCCGAAGCCGCCGTCGACGGCTGGTCCAAGATCTGGGACTTCCTCGGCACCCACCTGGCCGGCTAGCGAGCAGGACTCGAAGACGCGAGGGGATTGAGCATGTGCACGAACATCGCCGCGAAGCTGCCGCTCAGCGGCAGCGCGAAAGGCGCCGACGGCTGGTTCAGCCTGGAGCAGGCCTACATTTCCTATGACCATCCCGTTCATGCCCCCCTGGTGCATGCCTTGAATTTGGACTTCGTCAATGAGGCGGCCGGGATCGGGACGCGCGTCGCCGTCGAGCTGACGCGCGAGTCGGCAGCCGCGCTGGCGCAGTCGATCCTCGACGCGCTCGAACAGGGCAAAGATCACGCCTAGACGTCGCCGCGGCCGGTGCGTCGGGCGCTAGAGTGCGCCTGTCCGGGCCACTCCGGTCCGGTTTGGGGGGACACCATGTTCATTGGTTACTTCACGGAGCGCCCGTACCAGGACGAAAACTCCGGCTACTTCGGGGCAACCGGTCGCGACATCACGGATCTCGCCCTCTCGAACGAGGACTACGACCCGCGCCTGGGTGCTGAGCTCTACAACCGCTATCTGGACGAGAAGATCTACGCGGAGGAGATGGGGTTCGACGGCTTGGTGCTCAACGAGCACCACAGCACCCCGTTCTGCATGGGCAGCGTGATGAACGTCGAAGCGGCGATCCTGGCCCGAATCACGAAGAAGGCCAAGATCGTCCTGCTCGGCAACGTGCTTCCGATTTGGGAAGACCCGCTCTGGCTGGCGGAAAACCTGGCCGAGATCGACATGATCTCGCGCGGCCGCCTCATCACCGGGTGGGTGCGCGGAACCGGGCGGGAAAGCGTCGCCCACAATTCGCAGCCGCCCTACAACTGGGAACGCTTCCAGGAAGCGCACGACTTCATCGTCAAGGCCTGGACCACGCCGGGACCGTGGCGCTGGGAAGGCCAGCACTACAACTATCGCTACGTGAACCCCTGGTCTCGCCCCTATCAGGACCCACACCCGCCGATCTGGATCCCCGGCGTGCTCTCCAAGAACACGGTCGAATGGGCGGCCAAGCATCGCTATCCCTACATCATGCTCGCCACCGAGATCGAGCCGACCAAAGAGTCGTTCGACTACTACGACCAGCAGGCGGCCGAACTCGGCTACGAATCCGGCACGCAGCACCACGGCTACGTCTTCAAGGTGCACGTCGATGAGACCGAAGAGTTGGCGAACGAAGTCGGACGCAAATACGTCCAGGGACCCAGCAACCCCTTCCTGGAAGGCAACCAGGGCAACGTGCAGAGCAACCTGCAGAACCTGCCCGGCATGACCTCCCGTACGCAGTTGCTGCCCACGGTGCGCAGCTTCGCGGCCGCGGCAGCCCGCGGCCGCGCCGAGGACCAGTCGCGCCTGGGCGAGGTCGATGCGAGCAAGGCCGCCCAGGATCGCGACGAAGCGGCCGACCAGTTCGGCTCGTACCAGTCGCAGAAAGAGAAACTCAGCATCATCACCGGAACGCCCGAAACGGTGATTCCCAAGATCCGGCACGTCCTGGAAACGCTGCGCCCCGGCTCCATCTTCTTCTGGGACGGCGACGGTGCCATGACCCACGATGACGCCATGCGCAGTCTGCGCTTAATGGGCGAAGAGGTCCTGCCAGCCGTGCGCGAGATCGCCGAGGAGCTGGACCTGCGCAGCCCCTTCGAGATCGACCCCGCCACGAACCAGGTGCTGGAGGCAGAGCCTGTCGCGGGCGGCGACTAGGCCGGTCATCAGCGGAACAGCCCCGTCGGCTAGGCGGCCGCGCGGAGACCGACTACCCCCCCCCCCACGACATTGCTGCAGCGCGGCCCTTCCCGCGCGGCGGTCTTGCGGCGAGAATCGAAACCCAAGCCGCAGGGAGCAGCGACATGACCGATTACAGCGATTACCGAGACATCCAGTTCGAGCGCCGCGAGCACGGAGTGCTCTTGATGACGCTCAACCGGCCCCATGTTCTGAACGCCACGGACGCGACGATGCATCGCGATCTAAGCCGCGTCTGGCCTGAGATCGACGCCGATCCGGAGACGCGTGTAGTCGTCATCACCGGCATGGGGCGGGCGTTTTCGGCGGGCGGCGACCTGGACATGATCGAAGGGATGCTGGGCAACTTCGACACCGTCGAGGGGATGCTGCGCGAGGCGGGCGAGATCGTTTACCAGATCGCGAACATGGAGAAGCCGGTCATCTCGGCGATCAACGGTACGGCCGTCGGCGCGGGGCTCGCGGTCGCGCTGATGGCGGACATCAGCGTGATGGCGGAGGAGGCCCGCATCACCGACGGCCACCTGCGGCTCGGCGTCGCCGCGGGCGACCACGCCGTCATCATTTGGCCGCTGCTCTGCGGCATGGCCAAAGCGAAGTACTACCTGCTCACCTCCGACTTCCTCGACGGCAAGGAGGCCGACCGCATCGGCCTCGTCTCCAAAGCGGTGCCGCGTGATGAGGTGCTGCCGCTCGCGCTCGAGATCGCCGAGAAGCTGGCCCTGGGACCGCAGTCGGCGCTGCGCTGGACGAAGCGGTCGCTCAACAACTGGCTGCGCATGGCGGGCCCGGCCTTCGACACCTCGCTCGCCTTGGAGATGCTGGGCTTCATGAGCGACGACGCCGCCGAAGGACTGCGCGCCCTCAAGGAGGGCCGCGACCCGGTGTTCCCTTCTGCACAGGACTAGCCCTCGACCCTGGGTTTAGGCAGCCGGCTAGCTGCCGTCTTCGGTGGCAGGCGGGCGACCACCACGTGAGATCACGGCGTACGGATCGTCGACCGCGGCCAGGGCAGCCACGAACTGCGTGATATCCGACGTCGAGACGTACTGGCGGTAGGTCGACAGTGCGACCCGCACCGAAGGCGTGCGGTCAATGTAATAGCCGTAGGTGTCGATCTGGCCCTCCAGCGAGGGGAAAGCCCGCTGGATCAACTCTGAGATCCCGACTTCGGCCGCGTAGTTGTCGGCCAACTGGTCGAAGGGCCCGTCGTAGTAGTCGTTTCGACGAATGTTGAGCTGGCGTATGCCGGCCAGGATTTTGCGCCCACGCTCGTCGACCCAGAAAGCGAAACCAGAGCGCTTGCCGATTAACAGGTTCGCCGCCGGCGCTTCGAACCTGTCCGGCTGCCCTTCCTCCTCGTTCAGCACCCAGAAGAAGTAATCGTCGATCTCGTTGAAGACGAGGTAGGACTGGTAGCCGGACTCGTCGAAGGTGCGCTCCACGAAGCGCTCGCCTGGGGCCAGAAAGAGCGCCGCCGGCTGCGACTGGTCCAACTCAAGGAAGTGAAACAGAACCCGCTTGTCCTGGAAGTCGACGCTATAGGTGAAGCGATCCTGCTCCATCACGATCACGCCGTCTTCTTCCGAGAACAACTTGGCGCCGCTGATCCCGCGCTCGCCGAGCACGGGGAATTCAAGGAATTCGAAGTAGCCGAACGAGAGCAGGCCGTCCTCGCGTTGCCCGGCGGGCAGGCGAATGTTGCCCCAGACCTGCATCCCACCGACGTAGAGGATGAAGTAGTAGTAGTTCTCCGAGGGGTAGCCCGTGACCTCATCGGGTAGCCCGGCGAAGACGAAAGAAAAGAGCGTCTCCGGGCTCGACAGATCGATCGCTTCGCTCGTGAAGCCCTCCACCAGAAGTTGGTTGAAGGTCAGGTAGGGGTCGTCCGGGCTGCGGAGGGAGGGGGAGGCGCTTGAAGCCGGGTCGGGCGCGGTGTCGGCGTCGGCACTGGTCTGCGACTGTTCGCTCGAGACCGCAACCGGATCGGCCGGATCGTCGCCACAGGCCGCCAGACCGACGGCCCCGATGAGAACGAGCCCCACGAATCCCAGCCAGCGAGGGGAGTTTCGCACGATCATGCCGATTCCCATCCACCCCGCCAGAAGTGGGCCGTAAGGCTCGTTCGTTCATCCTGCTGCCCAGTCGGGCAACTCGAAAGCACCGATACTTGTTACGTTTAAACCGTAACTAACAGGTATTCTGGATTATACGCGGATCTGATGGGCTGCGAACCTCCCCCGTGCGGGATTTGATGACTGTGGCCGGGCCTCGGAGGCCCGTCATGCGTCGTTTGCTGCTCGTCGTCGGTCTTGTCGCGGTCGCGCTCTCTGCGGTCTTCGTCGCCGACGGCAGCACACTGCCAACGGTCGGCGCAGGCCACGAGGCTGGGGACGACGCGATCACTAGCGGCGGGCACGACGGAGCCGCCAGCGCCGCCGCCAATCACGACCCAGCTGCTAGCGCCGCCGCCAATCACGACCCAGCCGCCAGCGCCGCCGCCAATCATGACCCAGCCGCCAGCACCGCCCACGACCCAGCACAGAGCACAGCCGACGGCGGCGGGGGCGCTGGGAACCATGACCCTGTCGCCAGCGCAATCCACGATCCGATCGCCAGCGGTGGTCACGATCCCGCCGTCAGTGCGGCTCACGACCCCGCCATCAGCACCGCTCATGACGCGGCGCTCAGCACCGCCCACGACCCCGCGGTCAGCGGGCTCCACGATCCGGTCGTCAGCGGCCAGCACGCCGCAGCTGACAGCCTGCTGCACGAACGCCGCCCAGAGCGGCCAGCACGACCCGGCTGCAAGTGGGCTGCACACCGTCGCACTGAGCGGCTTCCACACCGCCGACCTCAGCGGCCTGCATGACCCCGCCCTCTCCCAGCTACACACCACAGTCGACAGCGGGCTGCACGATCCCCAACCTCA
>CAUYZA010000212.1:0-5561 GCA_963577225.1 Dehalococcoidia bacterium
CCCAAGCGGGGCCCAACCTGAGCTGGTCGCGGGGAGCGTTGACGATGCCGGCCGTGGTCGTAATCGGCGGACAGTGGGGCGACGAGGGCAAGGGCCGCGTCGTGGACCTGCTCGCGCGCAAAGCGAGCATCGTGGCGCGTTATTCGGCCGGGCACAACGCCGGGCACACGATCGTCAACGATCAGGGCACCTTCGCCCTGCACCTGGTGCCGGCGGGCATTTTCTACCCCGAGAAGACCTGCATCATCGGCAACGGGGTCGTCATCGACCCGGCCGACCTGATCGAGGAGATCACCAACCTCGAACGTCGCGGCGTCTCCACTGAGCGGCTCAAGGTCTCGGACCGCGCCCACCTCGTCATGCCTTGGCACCCCGTGATCGACGCCGAGGACGAGCGCCTGCGAGGCAAAAACGCTGTCGGTACGACCGGCAAGGGTGTTGGGCCTGCCTTCGTCGACAAAGTCGCGCGGATGGGGATCCGGATGTCCGAGCTGCAGGACCCCGAAGGATTCGGTGAACGCTTGCAGTTCGTCCTGGACTACAAGAACAAGGTGCTGACCGGCCTCTACGGGCAAGAGCCAATGACCTACGACTCCGTCTTTGAGTCGTACCGCGAGTACTGGAGCCGGCTGGCCCCCTACGTCACGGATACCTCCGCGATCTGCCAGGAAGCGATGCGGCGCGGCGAACGCCTGCTCCTGGAGGGCGCGCAAGGCAGCTTGCTGGACCTCGACGGCGGAACGTACGACTACGTGACCTCGTCCGTGCCGTCCTCGACGGCTTCGGGCGCAGCGCTGGGCAGCGGCATCGCACCCAACCACATCGACCGCGTAGTCGGCGTGTACAAGGCGTACCAAACACGCGTCGGCAATGGCCCGATGCCGACGGAAGATTTCGGGCCCATGGGCGAAGCGCTGCGCGACGCCGGCCACGAATACGGCACCACGACGGGCCGTCCGCGGCGCTGCGGCTGGTTCGACGCCGTGGCCGCGCGTTACACCGTGCGGCTCAACGGCTGCGGCAGCATCTCGCTGACCCGGCTCGACGTGCTCGACTCCTTCGAGACAATCAAGATCTGTGTCGCCTATGAGATCGAGGGCCGGCGCGTCGAGACGTTCCCCTCCAGCCGCGTGGACCTGGAGGCCGCCCGCCCAATCTATGAGGAGCTTCCCGGCTGGGGCACCAACACCTGCGACTGCCGCTCATTCGATGATCTGCCGATCGCGGCGCAAAACTTCGTGCGCCGGATCGAGAAGCTGAGCGACGTGTCGGCCGCACTGGTCAGCGTGGGGCCGGAGCGCAACCAGGCGATCATCGTGGACCCGATCATCTAGCTCGCGCCCCCCCCCGATTTAGGTCACGCCGGGAAGTCAAGCTGGGAACTCATGTCCGAAACCGCGCTCTCTATCGTCCTCTTCTTGCACCTCAGCTTCATCACGGTCTGGGTGGGGTCGCAGGTGCTGACGGCGGTGGCGGTCGTGCCGTCCGTGCGACGGCTGGAGCAGGGCGAAGAACGGCTGGCCGTGCTGGAGACATTCACCCACCGCTTCAACATCGTGGCCTGGGTTTCGATGACCGTGATCGTGATTACGGGCGGGATCCTGGTGGGCGAGCGACTCGATCAGGTGCGCGACATCTTTGGCGATTCCATCTTTGACTCGCGCTGGGGCATCATCTTCGTGATCAAAATGACGCTCTGGGCGCTGATGGTGGTCGCGGTGGGAGTGCACGCATTCCTCGTTGGGCCGCGTCAGCTGGATCTCAACCGCGAGGCATTAGACCACGATGAGGCCTGGGCGGAGCGCCATCTGCGGCCGCTGCAGACCCGATCGATCTTGCTCTCGATCAGCGGGCTGTTGCTCAGCCTACTGGTGCTCGGCAGCGGCGCGTTCCTGGGCAACCACGGCTTCTCGTTCCAGTTCGCCTGAACGCGCTGCGGGGCGCCGCCGACGCCCGATCGGGCTGATGGCCGAGCGCTTGTGACAGTTTCCGCAAGCGCCTAGTTTGGGTATCATCAGCGCCGGGGCGGCTCGGAGATCGCTCCCCCGCGCCAGAGACGCCATAGCTGAGGAACAGCATGTCGGCTGATCAAACTCCCGAGGGCCAGGACGCGAACGGCGAGCAGCGCCAAGACCCGGGGCCCCGCGGCGGGATCCCGCAGAGCATAGGCCTGCTCTTCGCCTTCGGGCTGATGGCGGCGGGCATCATCGCGCTGGTGGGCTTCGCCATCGACAAGGGCGCCGAGAAAGACCAGAGCGCGGCGATCGACCCGGCAAACGTCGCGGCAGCCGAACTCTACGCGACCTATGACGCCTTCGCCCCGGACGAGATCCAGCTCGAGGCGGAGCAAGAGCTCGGTGTCCTGGGCGCCGACGCCAGCGCCACCGAGCCCGAAGAAGAAGAGGAAGGCGGCGGCAGCACGTCGAGCGGCGGCGCCGTCGAGGCGGACCTGAGCGACCCTGATGCCCTGCTCGCGGCGGCGGACGTTTCAGAAGGCGTCGAGCTATTCTTCTCGAACGGCTGCAACGTTTGCCACGGCGACCGCGGCGAGGGGGGGATTGGCCCCACAATTGCGCAGACTGGCTTCACGCTGAGCCAGGTTGCGGGGCAGTATCGCGCGCCACGTGGCTTCATGCCGCAATTCAGCGCCGAGAAAGTCTCCGACCAAGAGGTGGCGCACATTTATGCCTGGCTGCAGACGCAGGACCTGCCCGAGATGATCGTCGAGGGTCTGGGGACTCCCTAGCCTTCGCCGCGCGTCTGGCTGGCGGCTCTCAGCCAGACGCGCGGGAGCGAGCGAGCGCCTCGGCCGCGTTGTCCCAGGCCTCACGGTTGTCCGCCCAGGATGGATCGACCAGGCGGCGCAGTGTGGCGGTCTCGGCCGCCGCGAACAGTTCGTTGCGCAGGATGGTCTCGAGGATCACGCCCAGCGTCGTCGGCTCGTGGACTCGATCGTCGTCGGCACCGCCACGAGCCTGCGAGACATAGACGCGGTCCAGGTCGGCGTCGCCGGAATCCATCAGCAGGTGCTCAGTCACGCCGCGATGGCGCACGAGCGCATAGAGCAACCCCTCCAGGGCGGGGCGCTGCTCAAGCTGCGGGAGCGGGATCTCCGCCGGCCAGAGCCAAAACGCCTCCTGCTCCCACACGCTGCGAGCGATGTCGCCCAGCGACCGGCCGCTCTCCGCGATCGGCGCCCAGAGCTGATCGAGGCTGAGCCCGGCCAAGGCCTGCGTCAGCGCGCGACGTGTCGTCATCAACGCGTAGGCGCGTGCTTCGAGTCGCGGGTTGGGCTGGTCCGGCACCGTCCGCTAGACCGACTGGGCGGGCAGCGGCAGGTCGATTTGGACGCGCTCGAGTTCGGCGCGGATCTGTGCCTGCACATCCTCGGGCGGATCGACCATCGGCAGCCGCAGCGGCCCGACCTCGAAGCCAACCTGGTTCAGGGTCCACTTGATTGGCGCGGGGTTGGAGCTGAGGAACATCGCCTTCGTGATCGGCAACAGCGAGCGGTGAATGCGGGCCGCCTCATCGACGTTGCCGGCCAGGAAGGCGTCGATCTCTGCCTTGATCTGCTTGCCAACGATGTGGGCCAAGACGCTGACGACGCCGTAGCCGCCGATGCTGAGCAGGGGCAGCGTGTGCGCGTCGTCGCCGCTCCAGAGCTTGAAGCCGTCGGGGGCATGTTGAATCAATTCGGCCTGCAGCTCAAGGTCGCCCGTCGCTTCCTTGCTGCCCACGATGTTGGGGAAGTCGTGGCCGAGCCGAAGCTGGGTCGCGGCACTCATGTTGACGCCGGTGCGACCGGGGATGTTGTAGAGAATGATCGGCAGGTCGACGGACTTCGCGATAGACCCGAAGTGTTGGTAGAGCCCTTCCTGGGAGGGCTTGTTGTAATACGGCACGACCTGCAGCAGCCCGTCGACGCCGATCTCCTGCGCGCGCTCCGACGACTCGACGGCGGTCGCGGTGCTGTTGGAGCCGGTGCCCGCGATCAGCACGCCGCCGCGCTCGTGGCAGACCGGCAAGAGCTCGCTGAACAGTTGGCGTTCTTCTTCGAACTCCAGCGTGGGCGATTCGCCCGTCGTGCCGGCCAGAACAACGCCTTCGCTGCCGCTCTCAAGCAGGGCCGCGGCGAGGCGCTTGGCTTGTTCGATGTCGAGCGAGCCGTCGGCCCGCATCGGCGTGACCATTGCGGTGAGGATCCGTCCAATTTCCATTTTTTTTCCTTGTACGTAGGTGGCGATGTTCGGAGTGGATCCGTGGCCCCACTCATCACCACGCACCTGTTTCGGCGGCGCCCGCCGGAGACCCATAGCAGGCTAAAGAATCCCGTCTTCCTGCATCCACTCCACCATCTGGATCATGTTGAGCGCGGCGCCCTTGACCAGATTGTCCGTCACACACCAGTAGACAAGCCCGTTGGGATGCGAGGCGTCGCGCCGCGCACGCCCCACGAAGACATCGTCCTGGGCGGTCGACTCTAACGGAGTGGGGTAGCCGCCGTTGAGCGGGTCGTCGAGGACGGTGACGCCGTCCTGGGCGGCCCACAGCTCGCGTGCCTCGGCCGGGTCCAGCGGGCGGTCCAGTTCGACGTGCACGGCGACGGCGTGCGAGACCAGCGTGGGGATACGCACACAGGTCGTGCTGATCGCGAGATCCGGTGTGTGCAGGATCTTGCGACTCTCGTTGACCATTTTGGTCTCTTCTTTGGTGTAGCCGTCCTCCCCAAAGACGTCGATCTGGGGGATCGCGTTGAAGGCGAGCTGCTTGGGTGCCTGTTCGACGTTGACGGGATCGCCGGCCAGCACTGCCGCCGTTTGCTGCCTCAGCTCATGCACGAGCGCGGTGCCCGCGCCGCTGGCGGACTGGTAGGTGTCGGCAACGACGCGGCGCACCTCGCGCACCTGCATCAGCGGGTAGAGCGTCTGCGCCAGCGGCACCGTACTGCAGTTGGGCGTGGCGATGATGCCCTGGTGATCGCGCAGGTCGGCTCCGTTGATCTCCGGCACGACCAGCGGCACGGAGTCGTCCATACGCCAGGCAGAGGAGTCGTCGAAGGCGATCGCGCCGCGATCGCGGGCGACGGGGCAGAGTTCCTGCGAGGCGGCCGTCGTGGCGGAGATGAATACGACATCGGCGCCGTCGAACGCGGCGTGCGTCGTCTCCTCCACCCTCAGCTTCGTGCCGCGAAAGCTGATTTCGCGGCCGGCGCTGCGCTTCGTAGCGAGCAGGCGCAGTTCCTTAATCGGCGTCGACCGCTCCTCGAAGAGACGGAGGAATTCCGCTCCCACAATGCCGGTCGCCCCAACCAAGGCAACAGTCAGTTCTCTCGCCATCTTGGCTGCTTCCTGCAAACGAAAGAACGTCGCCGGGAGGCGACGTTCCCTCATCGATTATGTGGGCACGATACGCGGCGGCGCGCAGGGCCGACAAGCAAACGCCGTACAGAGTGGGCGGGGTGGGGCGAACCGTTCAGGGGTCTCACCCTGCTGCGACTGGATGTGCAGGGGGTTCGCATGGCACTCGGTTCTGATCGTGACCCCGAAGAGTCGAGCGCT
>CAUYZA010000213.1:0-5523 GCA_963577225.1 Dehalococcoidia bacterium
GGCCAGCTCCGTCGCCAAGGCCAGGCTGCGGTCCATCAGCTGATCGGCCGGCACCACCTCGTGCACGAGACCCAACTCCAGGGCCTCTTCCGCCTCCACCATGCGGTTCAGCATCAGGAAGTCCATCGTCTTGGCCACGCCCATGTGCTGCACCAGCAGGTACTGGCCGCCCTCGTCCGGCAGCAGCCCAAAGCGCAATGTGCCCGACATCAGCCGCGCCGTCTCCGACGCGATCCGGAAGTCGCAGGACAGCGCCAGCGCGAGCCCCGTCTGTACCGCGACGCCGTTGAGTGCGGCGATGCTGATCTTGTCGATCGATCGAATCGTGGTGTTGACCGCCTGCGAGAGCCAACGCAGCCCGTCGTAGGTGCCGATCGCGTGGTTGTGCCCATGCGGGATGTCGGGCACTAACGGCGTCGTGTCGCCGAACTCTGGCGTTCGACCGCTGATGTCGTCACCGGCACAGAAGGCACGCCCCTGACCGGTGAACAGGATCACGCGGATGCCGTCGTCCATCTGGGCCTGCGTCAGCGCCTCGATCAGGTCGCGTTTGATCGCCTGGTTGAGCCCGTTCAGTCGCTCCGGCGTGTTGAACTCGAAGATCGCGATGCCCGGATCCTGCACCCGAATCTCAAAGCCCTTGAAGTTCCCCGTTTGCATGGCGCCTCTCCTATCGACCCTCGAATGACGGCGGACGCTTCTCAATGAACGCCGACACCGCCTCGCTGTGGTCCGCGTCGAACCGGCTCATCACCATGTTCTGCGCCTCTTGGCGCAGCACGTCCGCCAGTGTGTCCGTCTCGCCCAAGGTCAGGTTCGACTTCATCCGACCCATCGCTGACGTCGGTCCAGAAGCCAGCTCGGCACAGAGCGCCAGCCCCTCGCTCAGCAGTTCCTCGTGCGCGACGACGCGGTTGACCATGCCCAATGTCTGCGCCTCCTCCGCGCTCAGAATCTGCGCCGAGAAGTAGAGCTCGCGCGCCTTACCCGGCCCCACCAGTCGCTGCAGGAAGTACGAGCCCCCGTAGTCGCCGCTCAGACCGACGTTGCGGAACGCCGTCCCGAACCGGGCTCGCTCCGATGCGATCCGCATGTCGCAGGCTAGCGCGATGCTCTGCCCCGCCCCCACGGCGTGTCCGTTGACCAGAGCGACGGTCGGCTTCGGCATCGTGTGCAGTACCTCCGACACGCTCATCTGGCTCTCGTAGAGTTGGCGCGCTGCCGCCTCGACCGTCCCCACCGGGTTCGCCACCGCCTCGTTGGTGGCCCGACGCTGGTCCATCCGCTTCACGTCGCCACCGGCGCAGAAGGCGCGCCCGGCACCCGTGATCGCGATGCAGCGCACCTGCGGGTCGTCCGCGCATTCGGCCAGCGTCGACGCCAGACGCGGCAGCATGTCCTCGCCCAGCGCGTTCAGCGAATCGGGGCGGTTCAGCGTCAGCAGTGCCACGCCATCATCCCGCCTGTCCACAAGTACGGTCGTCATTGGCCAGCTCCTTCGCTCGGTCCGCAGGATAGTGCTCCGGCGATGCCGCTATTAGCCGCCGAACTTCGGCTGGCGCTTCTCGACAAACGCCTGGGCCGCCTCCTTGTGGTCGGCGTCCAGCCGCCCCAGCGTTAGGTTGCGTGCTTCTTGGTGCAGCGTGTCGGCCAGCGACGCCGTCTCCGCGAAGATCAAGTTGCGCTTCATCCGCCCGATCGCCTTCGTCGGCCCGGCCGCCAGCTCCGCGCAGTACTCCAGCGCCTCCTGCTCGAAGTTCTCATGCGGAATGACGCGATTCACGATCCCCAGTTCCATCGCCTGCTCAACGCTGAGGTTCTCGCCGCGAAACAGCAGCTCGCGTGCCCGTCCCGGTCCGACGAAGCGCGGCAGCAGGTAGTTCATCCCGTAGTCGCCGCCCAGGCCCACGTTGCGGAACGCCGTCACCAGGCGCGACTGGTCGGAGGCGATGCGGATATCGCACGCGAGGGCGAGGCTCATGCCCCCGCCCGCCGCGACGCCGTTCAGCAGCGCCACCGTTGGCTTGGGGATCGAGTAGAGCTGGTGGCTCGAGTCGAGCTCCGACTGCCACAGATTCTCGATCGACTCGTCGATACTGGGTTTCCGGCTCTCGTCGGCGTTCGCATTTAACGACGCCATCCCCTTCACATCCCCGCCCGCGCAGAACGCGCGACCGGCCCCGGTCAGTGCGATGCAGCGCACCGCCGCGTCGGTGGCGCAGTCGCGCAGCGCCTCGGCCAGGCGGGGCACCATGTCCTCGCCCATCGCGTTCAGGCTGTCCGGCCGGTTGAGTGTGATCAGCCCAACGCCGTCAGACCGTTTGTCGAGCAGCACTGTGGGCATGGGTTGATTCCTTTCGCGACGGCGACATGCTCCCGTTCGCCCGCCCAGCCCGCAAGACGCTCGTTGATATTCTGCCGCTCCACTCAGCGGAGCAACGACCCATGACCGACATCGCCGGCCGCATTCTCGTTCTCGGCGGCCTCACAACCTCGACTTCGTCCTCCGCGCCCAACGCCTGCCTGTCGCGGGTGAGACGGTCACCGGCGACGCCTTCGAGACGACGCGCGGCGGCAAGGCGGGCAACCGGGCCGTGGCTGCCGCCCGAATGTTGGACGACCCCAGTCGCATCGCGATGGTCGGTCGCGTCGGCGGCGACTGGATGGGCCGCACGATGCTGGATGGGCTCGTCGACGCCGGCATCGATGCGACGCGCGTCGCCACCGACCGCGAAGCCACGACGGGCGTCGCCGCGATCTACATCGACGCGGCGGGCGAGAACACCGTGACCGCCGTCTACGGCGCCAACCACAACGTCGGCGACGTCGAACTGGCCCGCCTTGAAGACGTGCTACCCGGCGCGGCCGTGTTGCTCGTCCAGTTCGAAACACCCTGGGCCCACGACCCAAGGCGCGATCGAAGCGGCGCGGCGCGCCAACGTCAGCGTCGTGCTCGACCCCGCTCCCGCGATCGACTTGCCATTGGACGCCTTCGCCGGCGTCGACATCCTCACGCCGAACCAGGGCGAGGCCGAGCGTTGGACGGGCGTCGCGGTCACGGATCCTGACTCGGCCGCACTCGCTGGCCGGCGCCTCGTCGATTCGGGCGTCGGGACGGCGCTGGTCACGCTGGGCAGCGCGGGCGTCGTCGCCGTCGACGCCGAGGGCTCGCAGCACTACCCCGCCTTCGAGGTCGACGCCGTCTCCACCCTCGCTGCTGGCGGTGCCTTCAACGGCGTGCTGGCCGCCGGGCTCGCCGAAGGCCGCACCCTGCCCCAGTCGATCGAGCGGGCCCAGGCTGCCGCCGCCCTCTCCACCACCCGCACCGGCGCCCAGGAGTCGATGCCGAGCCGCTCCCAAGTCGAGGAGTTCTTGGCTGAGGTCTGGCCCGCCGGGGCGTACACTTGCCTCATGTGCGGCCGCTTCACACTCGGCATTGAGAACCAAGAAATCCTCGCCAAGCTGCTTGGCGTCGAGGCCGATGCCTTTCTCCAGCAGCACTACCGCCCTCGCTACAACATCGCGCCCACGGACGACCACTGGCTCCTACGCGTCAAGGCCGAGCAGCGCGAGCTGCCGCCGGCCAAGTGGGGTCTGGTCAACTCGTGGGCCAAGGACGCGAAGAGGGCGGCGCGACAGATCAACGCTCGCGCCGAGAGCATCGACACCCGATCCGCCTTCCGCGAAGCCTTCAAGACCCGACGTTGCGTCGTCCCCGCCGACGGCTATTACGAGTGGACCGGTGCCAAAGACAGCCGCCAGCCGCACTGGTTTCATCGCCCCGACCGCGGCTTGATGCTCCTGGCGGGCCTGTACGAGTCGTGGTGGCCCGACCCCGGGAGCGAGCTTTCCACGAGCGACCGAAACAAGAACCGCCCCGACAGCGAGAAACGCCCGCAACGCACGTTCACCATCATCACCACCGACAGCAACGCCCTCAGCCAGCCAATCCACGACCGTATGCCCGTCATCCTGCCCGACGAAGACGCCGTCGACGCTTGGATGTTCGGCGAAATCGACCCCGACCGGCTCAAAGACTTGCTGCGCCCCGCCCCAGACGGCTACCTCGCGGTCAGCCGCGTCTCGCAGCTCGCCAACTCCGTCAAGAACGACGGACCGGAGCTGCTCGTCGAACAAGCCCAACTCTCCGTCGAACAACCCAAGCTGCTCTAGGCCGTGCGCGTACTCGTGATCGGCGGCACGGGCTTCATCGGGGCGCCGGTCGCACGCGTGCTGCACGACTCCGGACATGAGGTCGCCGTCTTCCACCGCGGCCTGACCGACGCCGAGCTTCCCCCCGTGGTGCAGCGCATCGTCGGCGACCGCGGGCAGTTCGCCGACTCCCTGCCCCAGCTACTTGCGTTCGCTCCACATTCCGTCGTCGACATGACGCCTATGGGCGCGCAGGACGCCCATGCCACGTTGTCCATGGTGGCCCAGCTCGATGCGACGGCGATACGACTGGTCGCGGTCAGCAGTATGGACGTCTATCTGACGTACGGCCGCCTGATCGGGACCGAGCCGGGCCCCCTGCTCGACCCGCTGCTCAGCGAGGACTCACCGCTGCGGGACGTCCACTTCCCTTACCGCGGCCAGGGGCGCGACCTCGACCACTACGAGAAGATCCTGGTGGAACGAGCCGTCATGTCGGACCCATCTATCGATGGCGTTGTCCTGCGACTGCCCATGGTCTACGGACCCTGGGACCGGCAGCACCGCATCCTGGACGATCTCCGGCGCATGGACGACGACCGCCCCGCGATCCTCCTGCCCGATTCCTTGGCCGATTGGCGAGTCGCGCGTGCGTACGTCGACGACTGCGCCCATGCGATCGCGCTGGCCGCCACGCACCCCGCAGCAAGTGGTCGCATCTACCACGTCGCCGAAGCCGACGCGCTCAGCCAGGAAGAGTGGGTCGAGGCGATCGCCGCCGCCGCGGGCTGGTCCGGCGAGATCGTGCGCGTCCCTGACTCGGAATTACCCGAGGCCTGGCGCGTGCCGATCGACACTCGCCACAGCTGGCAGGCCGATTCTGCCCGGGTGCGGAGCGAGTTGGGCTATCGCGAGCTCGTGGGACGTGAGCAAGGACTGCGCCGGACCGTGTCCCACGAACGTGCGCACCCCGCCGCGAACCTACCGCCGTTGGACTACCGTCTAGAAGACGAGCTGCTGGCCCGTCTTCGTTCCGGGGAGACGCAACCATGATCGAAACCATCGACGACTTCCTGCGCTACTTCCGCTCCGTGCACAAGCGAGCCATGCGCGACGTCGCGGCGCTGCCACCTGCGGCCGACGGCTGGAAACCGGCGGATGGCGAGGGCGAGATCGCCTGGAGCATCAATACCCTGATCGGCCACATGGCCGGCTCGCGCCTCTACTTCGCCAGCGCCTTCCGCGGCGAGGGCTGGATCAGCCCCGAGCCGCCCGATGTCTCTAGCCCCGACAAGTGGGTGCGCGCGCTCGAACAGTCCTACGACGACTTCGTCGCCCAGGTGGGCGACGCTCCGCCCGACTGGATGTCGC
>CAUYZA010000214.1:0-5513 GCA_963577225.1 Dehalococcoidia bacterium
ATGCGATCCCCGTGTCGGCGTTGCACGGCGACAACGTCGTTACCCGCTCGCAGCGGACCCCCTACTACGAGGGACCGCCGTTGTTGGAGTATCTCGAGACGCTGGAGATCGCGGCCGACCAGAACCTGGTCGACGCGCGCTTTCCAGTGCAGTACGTGATCCGGCCCATGCGACACGAGTATCACGACTACCGCGGCTACGCCGGGGTCGTTTCCAGCGGCGTCTTTCACCGCGGTGACGAGGTGGTCGTGCTGCCCTCGGGCCTGGAGACGACGCTCGCCGCGATCGAGACCGCGGACGGCGAACTCGATGAAGCCTTCCCGCCCATGTCGGTTACGTTGCGACTGGCGGACGATGTCGACGTCTCGCGCGGTGACATGATCTGTCATCGCGACGAATGCCCGCAGGAAGCACGCGAGTTCGAGGCGACGATTTGCTGGATGACGAAGGACTACACGCTCACCGCCGGCGCCAAGCTCGTGATCAAACACACCACGCGGACGGCCAAGGCGATTGTCGACGCGATCCAGTACCGGCTGGACGTGAACACGTTGGAGCCCGACTCGGAGGCCGAGTCTCTCGTCCTCAACGAAATTGGCCGCGTCCGGCTGCGGACGAACCAGCCCCTGTTTATCGACTCCTACGAGCGTAACCGCGCGACCGGAAGCTTCATCCTGATCGACGAGGCGACGAACAACACCGTGGCAGCCGGCATGATCCTCGCGCCCGACGCCTGAGTTCTCTAGCGCGTCCCCCCAAACCTGCTCCGGTCGTGCAGAGCGGTGTCAGTGTGCGAATGTCGCCCTGAAGCCTGCCGGCCCTAGCCCCCGCCCCGTTGCGCCTTCTTCATGAAGCGCTCCTCGACCTCCGGCAGCAGATCCGCGTCGCCCTCGAAGACAATCTCGAACTGCGTCAATCCCAGCCCGCTGCTGCCCGCGATCGGCACGCGCCGGGTGGTCCAGGAGACGGTCCAGCCCTCGGCGCGCATTTGGGGGAGTTCGGGTGTGTCAGCGGCGGACGCCCCAATCTCCGCGAGGTACTTGCGAATCAGCCACTCGGGCAGACCGCGTAGGTTCACCTCGACGCGGCGGACAGCCGCGTTGTCGCCGGACTCCAGCGCGGCCTCACTCATCCGCCGGCGACCGGCGGGAAGATGTCGAGTTCGGCGTCCGGCTCCAATACGGTCTCGAGCCCGCCGGTGTGGCGGATGTCGCGGCCGTTGACCATCACTGCGACGTAGGGGCGGACCGCGCCTTTCTCCACCAGGCGTTCTTCCAGGTCGGGAAAGCGCCGCAGTAGCTCGTCGATCACGCCTTGGACCGTCTCTGGTGGGGCGTCGATCGTCACGCTGCGACCGCCCACGATGGGCCGCAGCGTCGCGTAGACACGAACTTCCATCGGCGCGCTAGCTGAGGATGCCGAGCTCGCGCAGCTTGGACTCCGGCGCCACGCCGTCATCCCAGCCGCGGGCCGCATAATACTCAACCTTCATATCGTCCAGCTCGCAGACGCTGTCGGCGGCGGCACCGGTGCCGGTCTCCTTGGTGAAACGGTCGGGCAGCGTGTCGTCGCTGCCGTCGAAGCCGGCCTGGTTGTTGAAATACCGCTCCAGGTTGTAGATCCGCTCGCCGACGAGCATGACGTCGTCGGCGGTCATTGTCTCGCCCACGATCGCCTCGTACTGGGCGGCGTACTCGTCGGCGCCCTCCGCGAAGGCGCTGAATTTGCAGAGGTCGAGCGAGTCCGAGAAGGCGTGGAGGTCCTGGAAGACTTTGAGCAGTTCGCCCTTGCCCTTCCACTCTAGCGGGTCCGTCTTGATGGGGATCCCCAAGAGCTCTGAGGCCGGGGTGTAGCCGCGCAGGTGGCAGGCGCCGCGGTTGCTGGTGGCGTAGCCAATGCCTTCGCCCTTGATGCCGCGGGGGTCGTAGGCAGCGACCGCCTGGCCCTTGACGACCATCGCGATCTCGGGGTGGCCCCAGCTCTCGCAGGCGCGCAGTGTGCCTTCGGCCAGCGTGTCACCAATGCCCGAGCGCTGAGCGATCAGCTCGGCAGTCGCAACCATCGCCTCTCCGTCGCCCCAGTCGAGGCCCGGTCCCTGCACGAATTTGCGTTCGGTCGCCTCCATGTATGAAGACAACACGTTACCGATCTCGATCGCGTCCATGCCGTAGTCGTTGCACTGGTCGATCACCTTGGCGACCACGCCGACATCGGAGTTGTCGCAGTTCGCGCCCAGTGACCAGGCTGGCTCGTACTCGAACGACTCCATGCGCAGCCCGGCGTAGGGGCCGTCCTTGATTTCAACTTCCTTCTTGCAGGCGACGGGACACGCGTGGCAGGTGGGCTCGCCCACCATGATCGTCTCGCGAACGGTCTCCCCGCTCAGCATCTCCGCGTGTTGGTAGGTCGTGGTCTGGGAGTTCCGGGTGCCCATCGCGCCGAGCGCGTTGACCGGGTTTGTCAGCACGTTGGTGCCATAGAGCGAGAGCCCGCCCGTCTTGGGCCCGACGACCTCGCTGTCCAGGATCGACTGCAGCGCCACCTGGTGTGCGGCCTTCCACTTGTCGCGGTCGGCGGCGCGCGGCATGCGGTCCTTACCGGCCTTGATCACCACGGCCTTGAGGTTCTTGTTGCCGGCCACGCAGCCCATGCCGCCGCGCCCGGCAGCGCGGTCGTCCTCGTTGATGATCGAAGCGAAGCGGATCCCGTTCTCGCCCGCCTGGCCGATCGTCATGACCGAGACGTTCTCGCCGTAGCGGTCCGCAAGCGTGGCGACGGTGTCGTGCACGCCTTTACCCCAGAGATCATCCGCGGGGCGCAGCTCGACCTTGTCGTCTTCGACGTAGGCGTAGACGGGGGTCGCTGCCTTGCCGCTGAAGATCAGTGCGTCGAACCCAGCCCAGCGCAACCGGGCGGCACTCCAGCCGCCGATGTGGCTGTCGGAGACGGTGCCAGTCAGCGGGGACTTCGTCACGACCGCGAGCCGTCCGCTCATGGTCGCTTCCGTGCCCGTCAGCGGCCCGTTGACGAAGGCGAGCATGTTGTCCACGCCGTCGGGGTCGATCTGCGGACCGTTATCGAGCAAGTACTTCACGCCCAAGCCGCGGGCGCCGATGTAGAGCCGTGCATCGTCCTCATTGATCGCTTCGTAGGCGACCGAGCCGGCCGACAGGTCGATTCGCGCAACGTGATTGGCGTAGCCACCGAGTGCCATCGGGTCCCTCTTCCTTCAGCCGCCCCTAATGGAGCGTTCGGCGGGAAGTGTAGTGCAGGTCAGCCCGCCGAGGTCAGCGGCGCGGCAGACGTGTGCCAGCCGTCGCTCTGCCTCCAGGGAAACGGAATCGTTCTTCCGCTTCTGGTAGCTTGGCGATCACGCGCGTGTTCGCACAAATCTGCGCCGTTCTGCTGGAGAGCCCATGAATCGACTCATGAACAAGTTGCTGCTGCGCATGCTCGGCATCCCGCCGCTGCGTTGGATCCTGATCCGGTTGCTCGTCGGTATCGAACGGCTCGAAAGCGGTGTGGCCTTCGATCCCACCGCCCGCTCCTTCCAACGCAATCCCTATCCCGCCTATCGCGCGCTGCAGACGAAGGATCCGGTGCACCGCAGTCGACTCATCGGTGGGCAGGTCTTGACCCGCTACGAGGACGTGATGGAGGCGCTGCGCGACGATCGGCTCGGATCTGATCGCTCCGAGCTGATGGACCAACTGCCGCCCAACCGCCGTGGCCCGTTCTTCCAGTTTCTCGATCAGAGCCTGCTGAGCCTCAACCCACCCGATCACACCCGGCTGCGCGCCCTCGTCAGCAAGGCCTTTACTCCGCGCGCCGTGGCCTCGATGCAGCCGCGTATCGAAGAGATCACCAACGAGTTGCTGGATCAGATAGCGGCCAACGGCGAAATGGACCTGATCACGGACTTGGCCTACCCGCTGCCGGTGATCGTGATCGCAGAGATGCTGGGCGTGCCCGCCGCGGATCGCGACCGCTTCAATGCTTGGTCCGACGACCTCGGTGCCGGGCTCGACCCATTCGCCACGGATGAAGTGATCGCCAAGGCCGACGCCGCCACGCTGGCTCTGCGTGGGTACTTCGCGGTGCTGTTCGAAGAGCGTCGCAAGGAACCGCGCGAGGACTTGCTCAGCGCCTTGGTGCTGGCGGAGGACGAGGGTGAGTCGCTCAACGAAGAGGAGCTCTACGCCTCGGTCATCCTGCTGCTGGGCGCCGGCAACGAGACGACGACGAACTTGATCGGAAACGGGATGCACGCCCTGCTGCAGCACCCCGAGCAGCTCGCGATACTGCGGGACGATCCCGCGCTGATCGATGCGGCGATCGAGGAGATGCTTCGCTTCGACGGGCCGGTGCTGTTCACGACCCGGATCGCTGGCGAGCCGATGGAGCTCGTGGGGGCGAAGCTGGAGCGGCTGGAGACAGTCGTGCTCGTCCTGGGTGCGGCGAACCGCGACCCCCAATACTTTCCCAACCCCGCCGAGTTCGACATCGCCCGCACGCCGGAGCACACGCTCGCCTTCGGTCACGGCATCCATTTTTGCCTCGGGGCGCCCCTGGCCCGCCTGGAGGCGCGCGTTGCGATCCCCACGCTGCTGCGGCGGATGCCGGACTTGCAGGCCGTCGAGCCCGTCTCGCCCTACCGAGAGACGGTCGTGCTGCGAGGCCTGAAGCGCCTGCCCGTGACCTTCTAGCCCGCCAGGTTGGCGCATCCGCGTGGGGGTTCGTCCCTAGGGGAAGCCATGAATCTCGCGCCGCGTGGGTGCTCCCGATACTGGATTGGGAAACCCGTTCAGCGGCGAAGGACTGTTCATGGCCGGAGAATCCGCGCTCCCTCCCTCGCACAAGTGGCAAGAGGCGCTTGCGGACGGTGCACCGCTGCGGAGCGCGTTGGACGGCTCCCCGGATCCGACCTGGATCTCTCACCAGGGACGGATCTGCTTCCTCAACGACGCCGCGCTGGATCCCTTCCAGCATTCGCGTGACGAAATGATCGGCAAGCGGGCCACCGACATCCTCATCGCCGGCGATCCCGACGCGCGCCAGCGAACCCTGGCGACGGCGAAGGCCGAGGGGGACGCCCAGCAAATGGGTTGGGTGACTCGTCCGGACGGCTCGGTTGTGGCGCTGGAGTTCCGCATTACCCAGCTCGACGAGTCACTGCTGCTTGCCGTCGCCCGCGACATGTCGGCCTGGGTCCAGGCGCACGAAGAGGTCCGCGCTTCAGAGGACCAGCTGCGGCGCCTGTTCGACAACGCCAACGACATCATCTACACGCTCGGCCCTGACGGCCGGATTGCCTACATGAACGCGACCGGCGAACGGCTGACGGGCTACAGCCGGGCTGAGCTCGAATCGATGGAGGCGTTGCTGATCGTCGTGCCGGAGCATCGCGAGCTGGCGGAGCGCATGGTGACCGGCCAACTGGCTGGAGCGTTGAACGAACCGTACGAGCTGGATCTGCTGTCCAAGGACGGCGCGCGGATCCCCGTGGAGCTGAG
>CAUYZA010000215.1:0-5496 GCA_963577225.1 Dehalococcoidia bacterium
AGCGCCGCGCCGCCGAGCAGGCCCTCCAGACCTCCGAGGAAAAGTTCCGCTCGGTTGTGGAGAACGCCCCCGCAGTCATCCTGGAGCTCGATCTGGAAGGCAATATCCCCTTCACGTCCGGGGCGCTGTCACAGGAGGCCGGCAGCTTCAACGGCGGCACGATTTTCGACTTCGTGTTGCCGCGTCATCGCGCGATCGTGCGCAAAACGCTGCTGGAGGTACCCCGCACGGGACAGCCGGGCAGCTACGAGACCGCTGGCCCGCCGATGGACGATTCAGCGCAGCCGTCGTGGTTGGCCTGCCGTGTCGCTCCACTGCGGCACGAGGGGGCGATCACCGGTTATACGGTCATCGCCTCAGATATCAGCAAGCGGAAACGCACTGAAGACGCGCTGCGCAAAGCGCGTCGCGAGGCTGAGATCCTGACAGCCGTCGCACGCGAAGTGAGCGAACTGCTAGATCGCGATGCCGTTCTCGATCTCGTCAACAACTGGGCGCGCGAGCTGACAGAGAGTCAGTTCTCATGGCTCGCCGTGCGCCAGCCCAGCGGCGACTTCATCGTCGCGCGCGAACACGGCGTGGAGGGCGAAGTCTTTCAGGGGCGCATGTCCCGCTTCGAGGCCGGGCTCACGAAAGAGGCGATGCAGAAGTCGGCCGCGGTGTCGGTCAACGACCTTCGCAACATGATGAAGCTGGCGTCTGCCGATCTCGCCGCACTGGAATCACTCGGGGTCCGCGCGATCGCGTTGACGCCCGTCATGCTGGACGGCGAACTCCAGGCGCTCATACTGGTCACGCGCGACCAAGAGCCGGGCTACGGCCAAGCGGATCGTGATCTGCTGACACGGTTGGCCAGTCTCGTCAGCGGTGCCTTGCGCAACGTATTGCTCTACGGAGAGCGGGATGCGGCCAACCAAGATTTGGAAGTCGCGCTGCAGTCCGCCCAGGATCTCGCCACGGCCGCGGAAGAGGCCGCCAACCTCAAGTCCGAATTCCTCGCCACGATGAGCCACGAAATCCGCACGCCACTCTCCGGCATCATCGGCATGCTCGGCCTCCTGCAAGGTCCCGCGCTGACGGAGGAGCAGGCGGAGTACGCGAGCATCGCGCACAACTCGGCCAACGTGTTGCTGGAACTGATCAACGACATCCTCGACTTCTCGATGATCGAAGCACAAGCGATGTCATTGGACCTGCTCGACTTCGAGCCGCGCCAACTCGTTGAGAGCGCGACGGAGCTGATGGCGGCGCGCGCCCGCGGTAAGGGGCTCGCCTTCTCCACCGTGGTGGCGGAAGACCTGCCACCGCGGATCCATGGAGACCCCGCGCGGCTGCGCCAGGTCCTGATCAATCTGATCAGGAACGCGGTCAAGTTCACCGAGCAGGGCGAGGCTGAGGTGCGCGCGGAGGTTGAGCAGAACGAAAGCGAGCCGGAGTGACCGATCGTCCGCTTCTCAGTGCGCGACACCGGAATTGGCCTCTCCGACGTTGCTCGGCGTCGCCTGTTCCAGCCGTTCACGCAGGCCGATGGGTCGACCACGCGTCGCTATGGCGGGACAGGGCTTGGTCTCGCCATCTCCAAGCGGTTGGTGGAACTGATGGGAGGCGAGATCGGTGTCCAAAGCGAAGAGGGCGAAGGGTCAACCTTCTGGTTCCGCGTGCCGTTCGAACTCGGATCCAGCGCGGCGGCCGATCGTTCGCTTGCCTCGGCTTCGCCGAGTGGGCCGGTTGTCAACCAAGGCCAGCCGTCCGCCGACGCCGACTCCCGCACGGCCACGATGATGCTGGGCAACTTGGGCGCACTCGTCCTCCTGGCCGAGGACAATCCAGTCAATCAACGGGTGACGCGAGTGCAACTCGAGTCGCTGGGCGTCGGATTAGAGATCGCGGCGAACGGGCTTGAGGCGTTGGCGGCGCATGAGCCCGCGCCGTTCGACCTGATCCTGATGGACTGTCAGATGCCCGAGATGGACGGCTTCGAAGCGTCGCGCTGTATTCGCCGGCTGGAAGCGATCAGCGGGGCGCACGTGCCGATCATCGCGCTGACGGCCAACGCGCTTGAAGGCGACCGGGAGATCTGCCTCGCGGCGGGGATGGACGACTACCTTCCGAAACACGTCACAGCGGCCGAGCTTGAGGCCGCGCTGCTGCGCTGGCTGCTCCGGCCCGGGGGTGACGCCACGGCGGATCAAGCGCGCCTGGACTCCCCAGATGAGCCCGACGAGCCTCCGCTTCTCGATCCAGAGCGGCTGGACAGACTGCGTGCCCTGAGCGCGGATGACGATCCAGACATCGTGATGGAGATCGTGGAGCTCTTCGCCGCCGATCTGCCGCGCCTGGTCGCCGCGATGCGTGAAGCGGGGGACACCAGCGATGCCGAAACCTTGCGCATCCATGCCCACAGCCTCAAAGGCAGCGCGGCCAACATGGGCGCGTCGGAACTGAGCCAGCGAGCAGCATCGATCGAACAGCGAGCGGCGGCCAGGAACCTGTCCGGCCTGGCGGATCCGATGACGGAGATCGAATCGCTCAGTACGCGCGTCGTTCAGGCGCTGCGTTCCTGGGCGGAAGCAGCGTAGGCACGACGTGCGAATCATCATTGCGGAAGACCAAGCGGTGGAGCGACAGATCCTGGAGGCGGGACTGCGCAAGTCCGGCTTCGAGGTGGAAGCCTTCCCCGACGGTCGGGCTGCATGGGAGCGGTTCCAGGAGGAGCCCGCGTGCCTTGTCGTGAGCGACTGGATGATGCCCCGGGTGGACGGCCTGGAACTGATCCGGCGCATCCGCGGTTCGGGCGTCGCGCGTCACACCTACACAATCTTGCTGACCGCGCGCTCCGAGAAGAACGACGACGTCAGCGGCCTGGCGGCAGGGGCCTGACGACCACGTCACGAAGCCCGTGGATCACCGCGAGCTCGCCGCCCGCGTCGCGATCGGCCGGCGCATGATCAGCCTGGAAGACAGCCTGCTCGTCACGCAGGAGCGGCTTGAACGACTGGCGACCTACGACGGGCTCACTGGCCTGCTCAACCGTCAGGCAGTCATGGAGCGCGCCGAAACCGAACTCGCACGGGCCCGCCGCACCCGAACGTCCGTCGGTGCGATCATGATTGATGTCGACCACTTCAAACGCGTGAATGACGGCAGGGGGCATCTGCAGGGTGACCGAGTGCTGGTGGCGATCGCGCAAATCCTGACGGATCAGGTGCGTCCCTACGACCTCGTGGGCCGTTGGGGTGGCGAGGAGTTTCTCGTGGTGTTGCCGGATGCGCGCCCGCAGGATGCGCAGCTTGTCGCGGAGCGAGTACGGCGCACGATCGCGGAATCCGAAATCGCGCTGGATGGCGGCGAATCGATCCACGTCCAGGTCAGCGCCGGCGTCGCCGCTCGCGTGCCAGACGGGTCGCCGATCGACAGCTTGATCAAGGAGGCGGACGACGCCCTCTACGAAGCGAACCGCAACGGGCGCAATCAGGTCCTGATGGCCTCGCAGTCCGGCCTTGTCGAGCGCTCCGCCTGAGCCCAGAGCATTCAGCGAGCGGCGTTTGTACGGGGGGCCGGCTGAAGGGTGAAAATCTGTCGCGCCTGGATCCAGGCGTTGAAGCCGGTCCCTTTGCGGTCCCGATAGCGCTCACCGTGCCAATAGTCCCAGGAATCCCCGTAGACCTCCTGGAAGTAGTCCAAAAACTCGCGCCCGTCGGGCGCCTCCAGGTCGATTTCGCGGGCCTGCCCGTGCACGATCACGCAGTGCTCCTCCCCGCGATGATGCACCGCGCTGACCTGGGGTCGCTCGCGCGCGCGGCGCGCCCGAACAGCGCCCGGGGGAACCCAAAGAGGAGCTTGCCGCGATAGAACAGCCCGTCGACCGGGGCGACCACGGGCGTACAGGCCGCGCTCACCGTCGCGACGTTGAGTACGAACACCCCCCGCAGCAGCTGAACCAGCTCCGCCGCCGACATCCGGCGTTGCGGCGAGAAGATCGACCGCAGATGCTGGCCTGCCGTCGCGTAGCTGCGATCCAAGAGCGCCTGCAGATCGGCCAGATCCTGCTCGGTCTCGTACACGACAGCTCCGTCTTGGCGGCTCTGGCTTCGCCGGAGCCCGGGCCGGCGCGTCGTTGCGCTAGACCTCGACGTGGTAGAGCTTCGCTGAATTGGTCTGCAGGATCTTCAGCAGATCGTCCTCGGCCAGGCTGGCCAGATTCTTCTGCACGAAGTCCTTGGGGTAGATCGCGACCGAGTTCGGGCCCGGCGACATCGATGTCGGGTGCGGGAAGTCGGTCTCGTAGAGGATGTTGTCCGCGCCGATCGCCTCGATCGCCTTGCGCGCGCTGTCCTCTTCGAACCAGAAGCAGGCGTAGCACTGCCGCTTGAAGTACTCCGACGGCAGCAGGTCCATCTCGGGGTGCTCTTCGCGGCAGCCACTGTTCAGCCACTGCCAGTCCAGCGCCTCCAGCAGGAACGGCACCCAGCCCACGCCGCTCTCCACCGACACGAAGTTGAGCTTCGGGTAGCGGTGACAGAGGCCGGACAGCACGATGTCCATCACGGCCTGGGAGTTGTCCAGGAAGAGCTGCACTGTCGCTTTGGCGTAGGCCGCCTGGCGTCCGTTGTCCACGGTGATGTCGCGGATCATGGTCAGGTCGCCGCTACCGATGTGGAAGTTGATCGACATCTCCGCGTCCTGCGCGGCCTCCCAGAGCGGGTTCCAATGCTTCTCCGTGATGCGCGGGAAGTCGAACACGTGCGGCTGGTTCGTCATCAGGATGCCGCGATGGCCGTTCTTCGCCGATCGCTCGATCTCCCTGACGCACTCATCCACGTCCCAGAACGGCATCGCCATGATCGGCAGGAAGCGCTCCTTGTCGATCGACGTCCAGTCGATCAGGAAGTCGTTGTAGGCCCTCACGCACTCCAGCATCAGCTCCGGCTCTTTCAGCGAGAGGAAGTTGCCGCTGCCGAAGCCGCCTACGTTAGGGTAAATGACTTGCGCCCAGATGCCGTACTCGTCCATCCGCCGCAGCCGCTCGTGCGCTTCCCAGGAGCCGTGGTCGGCCTCTTCCAACGTCGGGGGGTGCTTGGGCGGCGGGTCTGTCCAGCCCGCCATCGCGGCACCGGCCGTGGCCTGGAACTTTTTGCCGCCCATAAACCAGCGGTCTTCGCTGATCTCCGGGTCGAACTGGACATGCGGGACCAGGTCGCCCCACTTCTTCGTCGACACCCGATCCGTCCACAGCGTGGCTGGTTCCGAGATGTGGCTGTCCGCGTCGATGATCTTGATGCGTTCGTGGATGGCCTGTGCCATGAAGCACTCCCCCAAGAAAGGGACGAATTCGCTCGTCCGAGATTGCCTGCAAGGTACAGCGAGCCGCGAGGCGCTACCAGTGGGGGCCATGGATACCGAATGCGGTGCGTCAGTCCGCAGGCCGGAACTTGATCAGCGTGATCGCATCCGTCACGGCCTCGAACACCGCTTCGACGGGCACTCCCACCCGCA
>CAUYZA010000216.1:0-5495 GCA_963577225.1 Dehalococcoidia bacterium
AGGACAACACCGTGACCAACAACACGGCCACCAAGAACGGCCGGGATAGATTCCTCCTATATTTCGACAGCAACGCCAATTCGCTGACCGAGACCGTGGCGCAGAAGAACATGCGTCTCGGATTCGGCGTGGCCTTCTCAGCCACGGGCAACGTCCTGCAGGAGAATCTGGCGAAGCAGAACAGCCCGGCAGGCTTCGCGCTCCTTGGCGTCGGTAACACGCTGACGGAGAACGTGTCGTCCGGGAACGGCGGGTTCGGCTTCACGGACATCACCGAGGACGGCGGCACGCTTGGCACCGGGAATACCTACACGGAGAACAAGTGCAACGGCAATAAGCCCGGGGGATCGGACCCTGAGGGGCTGTGCGCTCCACAGAGGTAGCCTCGGGGTCATACGCTTGCTCGGCCGTTCGGACCGTCGGGCGGGCGCAACGGTCACTCCGGGTGCGGAGAGGTCGCCTCTGCGATCGACGCCGAGGCTCGACAACCGGCACCGAACGAGCCGCAGCAAGCGCTAGCCGAGTCCGAACCAGACGGCGACTTCGCAAGCGCCGGTCTCCTCGGATGGCTGGACGCCCGCGATGCTGACTGGTCCGTCGAAGCCGGTGCCAAACGCTGACGGGGCGTCGAGCCGCACGACGGTGCACGGCACGAGGGCATCCCACGACCCTTCGCCCTGCCAGTGACAGACGATGCGGGCCTGCCGCGCCGGAATCGCGCCGCGCTGAAGCCGACTGAGCGCCGCCGCCTGGACCGCCTCGGACGTGGTCACATTCTCCAGCACCTCAGCGCGCCGATGATCTCACGGAAGCAGGCGCCGGCGCCGCCGTCGAAGACGTGCGAGGCATGGAGGTAGCGTTCACCAAGAATCGCCTCCCAGCCGCGGGCAGTGAGCGCGACCGTTCCGCCGATCTCGTCGCCGACGACGCCGGTGACTTTGCCGACCCAGGGATGGGGATAGGCGCTCGACTCGATCACCACGGTGCGACCGAAGGGATCGTCGCAGGGGATCGCATCGAGCAGCGGGTCATCGATCGAGACGCTGAACAGCGCCGTGTCGAACGGTTGAGGCACGCAGTGGAAGCAGCCACGGGTGACGTTGGCGGCGCTGACCAGCTGGCCAAGGCGACGGAAGTTCCCGTCGTGAAGGTAAACGCGGGGCAGCGGGGCCCCGCTGATCAGAGAGGGCATGATGCAGTCTTTTTCGTTTCGCGGGTCTTGGCGGCAAGGAAGAGGCGACGACCTACGCAGGCCGCCGCCCCAGAACGCCTACTCCCAGTAGTCGTAGATGCTGGTCTCGACATCGACGCCGGCCAGGCCGGATTCGGTCAGGCGGAAGATGTTGACGCCGGGCACAACCTCGATCCAATGTTCGGGGTCGCTGAGGGCGGGGCGGCGATCGATGCGGTCGGCGACGGGGTCGTCGATGTCGCTCTGCAGGACGCGGGGTTCGTCGTGATCACCTCGGCCCGTCCATGAGTGCCATACGCAGGGCCGGACAGAAATTCGTAGTTCGTGCTGTTTCTGTTCGCCCTACATCGCCCCGTGCCGCCCTATTGGGCGGCAGATGGGCGGCAGAACGGTGCCCACGCAACGCAAAGCGGGGTGCCTCACGACACCCCGTACCCATCAACAAGTCAATGAAATCAGTGGCGGGAGCGCATGGGAGTCGAACCCACCCAGGACGACGCGAGCCGCCCCGCAACGGTTTTGAAGTTCGCGAGGCCACTGTCGTGTGGTGCCGTTGGATGCCGCAGAGCCCCGTGTGGTGGGACGTTCGCCCAGCGTTCATGCGGCCCCGATTCGCCCCGTATCGGGCCGTGCTGTGCAGATGGGTGGCAAAATGGTGGCAATTGCGCCCATCCTGATCAATTGATCGCGAGGCCCAATGTGCCGGCGACCCGCGGCCAGGCCGCGTCCTGCTCGCCTTCCAAGCGCCGCAGATACGTCATCGTGACAGCCAGCGTCGAATGGTCCAAGAAGCGGCTCACGTCCTCGATCGATTCCCCCGCATCGCGGCGCAGCTTCGCCGCGCTGTGGCGCAGAATGTGCAGCCCAGCGGGCGGGAGACCCGCCGCAGCCAGGTAGCGCCGGAAGTTGGCGTAGACCGTGCCGCTGGACACGCCGCCTGTGTGGGCGGACGTGCGCCAGATCGACGCCTCTGGCGCCATCGTGCCCAGCTTCGCGGTCAAACGCCGACAAGGCCGACACGCAGGCCACGTAGGCCGGACGGGGTAGTTCCCGCCGTCCTTGCTTGCCACCTTTGCCGCGATAGCGGTAGAAGGCGGGCTCGCCGGGTTCGATATCGCCGACGGTGAGATTGAGGACCTCGGACCGGCGACGGCCGGTCAGTAATAAGGTCAGGACGATCGCGCGGTCGCGCTTGCCCACCGGCGTGTCGGGGATGATCGCGAGCAGCCGCTGGACTTCTGCCGCAGACAGCCCGCGCGGCGTGGACTGTGGGGTCTTGGGTCGCTCCAGCGCATCACACGGGTTCCGCTCCAGGAGCTCCATCCGGATCAGGAACTTGAAGAAGGACGAGACGCAGGCGGTGTGCGCCCCGATCGTGATCGCGGAGGGCTCCTTGCCCGAGAGCCCGACGCCGTGCGCGTAGGCCAGCACGTCGGCGGGCCGGACTGCGTCCGGCGGCTTGGCCAGCTTGCCAAAGAAGTAGCGCAGCATCCGCGAATACGACTGCACCGTGCGGACGCAGCCCGAGCGGCGTTCCTTCTCGGCCAGAAAGGCGTAGAGGGCCTGCTCCCAGCGGTCGGGCGCGTCGGATTGCAGGACCAGGGCATCGATCGGCATCCAGATCACCTCGGGACACGACATTGCCATCGTGTGCGCGCAGATAGCCAGTCGCTCGGCGGCCCAAAGGGGATTCCCGACTCAGTCCCCAGCGATAGTGATCCGCTGGTTCGTGATGTAGCGCCCATCCGCTGAGCACACGTGCGCCACCGTCGCGGCGATGTCGTCGGGCGTGCAGACGAAGCCAAACGGCATCCGCGCGTCTACCTCGCGAATGTCGTCCGGGCCGCCGGTCGCCTTCACGATTCGGCGACCCATGTCGGTGTCGACGAGCCCTGGCGCGATGGTGTTCACTCGCATGCCATGCGCCCGCTCCTCGCGGGCCAAAGTATGCGCGAGAGCTTCGAGCGCGGCCTTGCTGACCGAGTACACGCCGAACCCTGGATTGAGCGCCTGCGCCGCGACCGACGAGATCATGACTACGTCGCTGCGCTCGGCGGCCCTCATGTGCGGCACCAACGCGCGGCAGAGATAGATCGGTCCCCACAGGTTGACGCCGAGCAGCCGCTGCCACTGCTCGTTCGTCGCGTCCGCGATCGCCGGACGGTTGATGGCCGCCGAGCCCAGACCGGCGTTGTTCACCAGCAGGTCGATCCCGCCGAGGTCCGTGATCGCCGCGTCACACATCGCCCGCACCGCATCCTCATCGCCCACATCCGCTTGGTAGAGGTACGCGGCCCGGCCGAGTGCCGTCACCGCCTCCGCGACCTCGCGCGCCGCGTCCGCGTTGCTGGCATAGTTCACGCCGACATCCGCTCCTTCGGCGGCGAGGCGCTCCGCAATCGCGCGCCCGATTCCGCGGCTCGCGCCCGTCACCAACGCTTTCCGGCCATCGAGCTTGCCCATACGTGTCCCTGTTCCTTCCAGTGCGCTCCCAGGATACGGAGTGCCGCACTCTGTGCGGAAACCGGGCGATCCCGTCGGTCGGCAAGGGTTCAGGGACAACCCCTTCTTGGACTGCACACGACGCGTCGATCGTGTGTGCCGCACGGTTAGTTTCGTACGAGACCGGCTGCAGCAACGGCGGGGAACTGAACGCCACTGACGGGGGACAGAGCGCGGTGCGATACCAAAGCTTGCGGCCCCACATGCTCAAGCGGCTGACGCACCTCAACACCGAAGCGTGGGTGGATAGTTTCGCTCCTGAGCGCGTCCGAATCCGATCTACGGGAGCGCTCCGAGGGGCGCGACGCACCGCTCGGCTGCTCCGACCGGGTGCCCAATGGCCGAGGAGACGAACGGGCCAGGAAGCGGCAGGCAACCCTCTTGTCAGTCCCCGATCTGCCACGCGGAGCGGAGCCGGCACGGCCTAATCCTGAACCGGGCCCACCAAAACCCCGCGCGGCGGGCGGCCACTTCTCAACTTCGGCACCAACCGCGCCTGCTCACCCGGGACGCTTCCACGTTGAGCCGGATTGGCTCGCCTCTGCTTGACCTAGACTGCTGTGCGCCCGCGGGAATGCGACCGCCGCGGCGCGCGAGCAGAGGAGAGAACGATGGCAGCATCGGCACTGATCACGACGCTAGACGAATTCGAGTCCGAATTCCGCAACGGGCTGGGAAGCTGGCTGCCACCAGCTCCCGCCAAAGAAGCCAGCCTGGACAACATCCGCCGCTTCGGCGACGACGTCGGCGATTACAACCCGCTCTGGCGCGACCGCGACCACGCCGCCGAAAGTCGCTTCGGCGCGATCACAGCGCCCCCGATCTTCATCTACTGCGCCAACCTCGGCATCCGCGCCGCGATCTCGGGCACCATCGATGGCGCGCGGCTTTCCTCCCAGCACTTCCCCATGAACTACGCGGGCGGCGAGATCGTCTTCCACCTGCCGATCTGGGAGGGCGACCAGATCACAGGGCAGGAGCAGGTGGTCAACATCGCCCGCAAGCACAGCGAGCGCATCGGCCCCTTCTGCATCGCGACCTCACTCACGACCTATCACAACCAGCGCCGAGAACTCGTCGCGACCAAGACCACGAACATGGCTCGCTACGTCAACCTGGGCGGCGGCCAGACCATGGAGTACGCCCGCGAGTCAAAGGAGCAGGCCCTTGAGGTGCCGCCCGACCCGCTCGTCTGGGAACGTGAACGTCGCGGTGCAGAGACTCGCTATTGGGACGATGTCGTCGAGGGTGAGTCGATCCCGAAACTGGAGAAGGGCACCTACACCGTCACCGAGCTCTTCCTCTTCACTCACTGCGTCTGGGGCAGTACCCGATCGCCGCGCGCCGCCCTTGAGGCCGCAGAGTCGACCGACCTTGGCGGCGGCGGCCGCTTCGACGCCGAGCACGCCAAGAAGCGTCGCAACATGCCCGGCCAGTTCGACTGGGGCCCGCAGCGCGTCTGCTGGATGAGCCAGATCGCTACGGACTGGATGGGCAACAACGGCACCCTCAAGAAGATGGACAGCAAAGTGCGACACCCCAACATCGTGGGCGACACCAACACCCTCTTTGGCGAAGTCGCGACGAAATACGAGCAAAACGGCGAGCACCTGGTCGACCTGGACGTCTGGGTAGAGAACCAGGCCGGACTCTCATCGGCCCTCAGCCGCGTGACGGTCGCTTTGCCCAAACGCGACTGACGAACGCGTCCGGAACGACTCTGCGGGCTCGACGGCCGCTTCACAGCACGGAGCGGGATCGCCGTCTTCGGCGCCCCATTCGGGTAACCGACTTGGTGCGG
>CAUYZA010000217.1:0-5495 GCA_963577225.1 Dehalococcoidia bacterium
CTGGCGTCCGGTGCCTCGGCGGCGTCGATGTGGGCGATGATCATGGCGCGGGCATGGCTCGCGCTGGAGCTGTCGGACTCGGGCGTGGTGGTGGGGGCGGTGACGTTCGCCGCGATGGCGCCGTGGACCCTCGCGCCGCTGGCGGGCGCGCTGGCGGACCGCTGGGACCGGGGGCGGATGATGATGGGCGCGCGCGTTTTGCAGATGGCGCTGGCGCTGATCCTGGCCTGGCTGGTGCTGAGTGACGGGTTGGCCTTGTGGCACTTAGTGGTATTCGCCGCGGCGACGGGCCTCGCATGGACCCTGGAGAGGCAGGTGGAGAACGCGCTGCTGCCGAATACCGTGGACCCTGGGTCGTTGCTGAACGCGATCACGCTGATCACGTTTGCGAACTTCGGATCCCGGCTCGTGGGGCCGCTGGTGGGCTTGCCCTTGTTGACGGGGCTGGGGCGGGTTGGATCTTCGTGATGTCGGTGGGGTTCTACGCGCTGTCGGTGCTGTTCACATCCCGACTGCGACTGCGCTCAAGTGGCGGCTTGGCGGGGTCGGCGCCGCTGTGGCGGGACGCGCGTCGGGGACTGGCCGAGGGATTTCGCTACGTCGGTGCGAATCCGCAGATCCGGCTGGTGATCGCCGTGGTGGCGCTGCATTGCATGCTGACCGAGTCCCACGATGCGCTGCTGCCGATCCTGGCGCGGGACGGATTTGACGGGGGGTCGGACCTGTTTGCCGCGATGCTGATAGGGATTGGGTCCGGGGCGGTGGTGGGTACGCTGGGCCTGTCGTTCGTGCGGAGCGGTGTCTGGCGTGGCCGTTTGCTCTTGGCGACTGGGCTCCTGTCCGGCGCGGCGATGGTCTGGACCGGGCTTGCGCCGTCGCCGCTGTGGGTCGTCGTGGGGGCGGTGATCACGGGTGCCGCGCAAGCGATGTTCATGGCCCTGTCGGCGTCGTTGATTCAGTCCGTGTTGGCGGACCAGATTCGCGGCCGGGTGATGAGCCTCTATGCCTTGGTCGCGGGTGGCACGATGGCCGTCATGATCTTCAGTAGCGGCAGTGCGTCGGAGGTAGTGCCCGTTCGCGTGCTGCTCTGGGGGCCGGGCTTGCTGTTCGTGGTCTTGCTGACAGGGGGCGCGCTCCTGCACGCGGACTTGCGCCGCGTGATCGCTCGGGGGGTGTTGTACGAGGGCCGGGAGCTCAAGCTGGCCCCCGTGGCGGCGGGGGGGCGACTAACGGAGCGAGTATGTGTGGACGGATGCCGACGTCATGAGGCGTGCGGGCCGGAGACGGGACTGGGTAGACCTTCGCGTCCGAACGTCGTGGCACTCCCCTGAGCGGCCGGGCCGCGGCGGCAATATGGTCCACGAAGGAGGCAGGCGACGATTCGCGAACTCCTGCGTCAGCTGACGTTGTTCGATACCTGGGCGAACCGCGCGACGCTCCGCTCTCTCGCCAGTGTCGACCCGCCACCCGAAAGGGGGGTCGCGTTGCTGGCCCATATCGCTGAAACCGAACGACTTTGGCTCGACCGGCTCCGCGGCCTTTCCGCCGATATCCCGCCCTGGCTCGAACGGTCCATCGAACAGGTGTCGAGCGAGATCGACACCCTCGAGCGCCGTTGGGTTGCTTTGCTTGAATCCACCACGCCAGACGAGCTCGGGCGACCGATCGCTTATCCGAACACGTCGGGTGTCCCGTTCGATGGGCCGCCCCGCGATCTCATCATGCACGTCATCTTGCATGGCCAAGAACACCGCGGACAGATTGGCCAGGAGGTAACCGCGGCTGGGGGAGAGTGGTCCGAGACCCAGTACGCCTGGTGGCTGCGCGATTCGGACTCGTGAACAGACCCGTGGCGCGAGGCATCCGCACACACTTGACGCTCGGAAGCGCTCTAGCCCGCGCCATGACGGCGTGATGAGCGGCGAACAAGAATCCCCTTCGTCCGGGCGAAGGTAAAGATGGCGAGTCACCAGCGATCCCCTGGAGCTTTCGATCGGGCCGCTTCCACGTATGGGCGGTGGGGCCAGATGTGTTCACGCCCTTCGGGCGCAGGCTCGTGGAACGGGTGGATGTCGCGGTTGGCCAGCGGGTCGTGGATCTCGGCTGCGGTCCCGGCGCCGTGTTGATCCCGGCCGCACGCGCCGCGGGCCCGACGGCAGTCGTCCTCGGTGTCGATCGTGCTCCTGCGATGCTGCGCCGAGCACGGACCGCGGCCCGTCGCGCGCGTCTCCCGAATGTGGCGCTTGTGCGCATGGACGCTGACCAACTGGCCTTGCGCGAGCAGAGCGTCGACGTGCTGCTGGCGGGGTTCGCCTTGGGGTCGTTCCCCAGCGCACCGCACACCCTCGCCGCCTGCCGATCCATCCTTCGCCCGGGGGGTCGGCTGGGGCTGAGTGTGGCCGAGGGTTGGTGGTGGGAAGGCGATCCTCGGTGGGCGTGGCACGCGGAACTGCTGGCCTCGCTTGACCTCCGGATCGATATGAGCGGGCGGCTCGGGTCTCCCGCCGTGTTGCGCGCACTGCTCCAGCGCGTGGGATACGTCGACGTCCGCGTCTCCGCCGAGTGGGCCGTCCTCCCGTTCAACGACTTCGATGCTTGGTGGGCGTGGATCTGGTCGCACGGCTACCGCGCCATCCTCGAGGGGATGTCGCCGCGCCAGCTCTCGGGCTACCTCTCAGCAACGATGGCGATCGGGGCCGGTGGAGGGGCGACTGGAGGTCTGTCTGGCCACCGCCTGGTCACCGACGGTCGCCTCTTGATGACAGATGTTCCTGCATGCTCCGGTCAGCCCCCTGATCGAAGAGGCAGAAATTCGGTCCGGCCTTGGTTCGATCAGATTCGGAGGATGCGATGGCCCGCTGGCGTGAGTTTGAGTCCCTAGCTCCCACCCTCGCCGCGGCGGGGCGGCGCATCTGGGAGGAGATCGATCTGGCCTACATCGCGACCGTCTCGCGCCAGGGCTGGCCTCGGGTGCATCCCATCGTCGTGGTCTTCGTCGAGGGTGACCTCGCGTTCGCCATCGGCAAACAGACACCGAAGTTCGGCGATCTCCAGCGGGACGGGCGTTGCGCGCTGCACACGCCGCACCTCAACGCCCAGGACGAGGAGTACGCTCTTCGCGCGCGGGTCGTCGCGGCGGACGCAGCCGAGAGCAGGGCCCGCTTCGATGCGGCGGCGCCCTACCAGCTCAAGGAGCAGGAGCACGTTTTCACCCTCGAGCTCGAATCCGCGCTCTGGACCCGTTGGTTCCACCCAGGACAACCGGACACTCGTCCGATCCGGGAGCTGTGGAAGGCGAAACGCTAACAGCCGGATCGTGTGCCACTGCGGCGAGAGCAGAAGGTCGCCCTCGAAGCTGGGGCGGATCTCCATCTCCGTGACCGTGGTGCCCTCGCCCAGGCTGATCCGAGGTGTGGGTCATCGTCGAGGCTGCCGACTCTGACGGCGGGGCGGACACTGCCTCTCGACGTTGGATCAAGTACGAAATCAATGAGAGCGTCTGGCTCGGTAAAGGCGTCTTTGGCGTACACATCTACAGAATCAAGGATCAGAATGAGGCGGAATCGACCCAAGGGACGAACCCCTTCCAGATGGGTATCCGGTGTATCTCTGGACAAGGACAAGGACAAGGACACGGAAACCTCGGCAAGTGGGTGGATGCTGCGTTCCGTGCCGCTTTTAGGCGCAGTCGCCAGGCCCGATCGGCGGGCTGCGCGGCCCAGCGGGCTCACATCGACGATCACGAGACCGATGCACGCAGCCCGCAGTCTCTCGTGGGAGGTCGTCGCACGAGCTGATCAGCCGGCCTCGTCCGCCAGAACACACTCGGTGCGGCACGAATATTGGATCGCACCCGGATCCGCGTCCTCCAGCGAGGGTCGGCGAGTCTATTAGAGGAGGTTGCGCCGATGTGGTTCGTATTCTGTCTCGTGGTCGTCGCGCTGCGCGTGGCGGGCCGTTCGCGCGCCGACCTGATGCTGGAGATCCGGCACCAGTTGGAGGTCTATCGCTGGTCCCGCCGCCGCGCTCGCTTCACCAACGCGGACCGGCGCTTCTGATCGACGCTGGACCGCTCGAGGTTCGCGGGGCGCTGGTGTTCGTCCACGCCGAGGCGGTCTGCGAGATCCTGCCTGAGTGCCTAGCCATCTCGATCATTGGCGCTGCGACGAACTCCGCGCAGGGCGTCGATTTTCGCCAGTCCACAGCGTGCGCGCGGTGCGCGCCAGTGACCCGGGGGTGCGGAAGCTGGCGCAGCTAGATACTGCCCGACCTCCGGAACAGGAATCCGCCCAGCTCAACGCTAGACTGCGGGCGCATCACCCCTCCACGATGAGACGCACCAGGGCGTCCGGCTCGCTGAGCATCGGGTAGTGCCCGGTGTCGAGTTCGTGCCAGCGCGCACCAAGCGCTTCGGCACATCGGCGCTGGTGCGCCTCCCCGGGGTTCTCCGCCTGGCGACACCAAATCACCGAGGCGTCCCATGGCTGCTCCCAGAATGACTCCAGCACGACCGGCTGCGTGAACGCCGCGATCGGATGCAAGCCGAATCGTTCGGCTGCCCAGGCGGCGGTCTCCGGCGGGAGACTTGCTTGCAAGGCCGGCAGCGTGTCGTCTCGCGAGCGTCCGGTGGCGACGTCGGTCTTGATCGGCGCCGGTCGTGTGACGATGTCACGGATCTTCTCCCCATGCATCAGCGCGAGTGCGTCGACGAAGACGAGGCGTGCGACGCGCTCCCGCTCAAGCTCAGCGATCTTCGCGATCACCATTCCGCCCGACGAGGTGCCCACGAGGACGACGTCAGTGAGATCCTCGTAGAAGAGCAGCTTGGCGATCTCGTCCGCCTGCGACTCAGTGGTGATGCCAGTCCGGAGTTGCGCCGTCCGTTCGCCGCAACCGTCTAGGGAAGGCGCATACACGACATGGCCTTCCGCGCGTAGCCGCGTCGCCACGGGACCCCAGATCCAGCCGCCTTGGTAGGCGCCGTGGATGAGCACGAATGCGGTCACCGTGCCCTCCTCTCCCGGACGTTCTCCCGTCCGCACTCGGGGATTCGTTTCTCTCCCGCGGACGGCCCGGCCGCCGTCACAGAGAGGATAGCCCGAGGACTTGTGACCGACACGAGGAACCCATCGTGGGCGGTCAGCGCCACTGCAGGCCACTGATTCCTCGTAGCTCGACTTCACGTCCGGAGTCGAAGGTGAACTCCCACGCCGACTCGGTCAGCGCGTCGAGCAGGCCCGAGACCAGAATCTAGCTTGACCAATGACGAACTGGTCCGGCTCTTCCCGGCCTCCACAATCGACGCATCAGTGCGTCCGAAATCGGAATGGGTCACTGTGGCACAGGGGTGACCGACTGTTGTCGGCGAGCGTCGCAGGACTCCTAGCCCGTGCGCTCGTCCGGTCGGAAGTGCGTGTTGGTCATCGCGGCCGCCAGCTTGCCGTTCTCAAGGGTCACGTCCGTCTGCACCACGAGGGTGGACCGGCCGGCGTGCA
>CAUYZA010000218.1:0-5441 GCA_963577225.1 Dehalococcoidia bacterium
TTTGTTGATCGGCCGATCGGCGCGATTCGACGAAGGATGAAGATGGGTGGAACCACGGGCGAACCCCGTCCCATTGCGGACGGGGTTTTTTGTTTGTTGCTCCCGCGTCCCGCGGGAGCAACCACGTTGCAGGGTATTCGCGTCCGGTCGGGTTGTCGGCCGCGCTCAAGGATCCCCGCGCACGGGGCGGCCTCGGCGGCGAGCACCGGCCGCGTTGGAGAGCAGGAGAGTCATGGCAGATGAGCAGTTGGAAATCGACAGCGAGGTCGCGATCGACGGGGCAGTCGTCGGCGAGGCCGTGGCGGCGAAGGCCGACGTGGAGCCTGAGGAGTGGCTGCGACGGCAACGCCATTCGGCGGCGCACGTGTTGGCGCAAGTCATGCTGCAGATCTTCCCTGAGGCGAAGCTGGGCATCGGCCCGCCAATCGCGACGGGCTTTTACTACGACTTTCTGCTGCCACGCCCGCTGACGCCGGACGATCTGAAAGAGATCGAGAAGCGCATGAAGCGCGAGCTAAAGCGCAGCCACAAGTTCGTCTGGGACGAAGTGGATGCGGCGACGGCTCGTGAGCAGTTCGCCGACCAGCCGTTCAAGCTGGAACTGATCGACCAGTTCACGGAGGACGCCTCCGCCGTGGGGACCTGTACGCACGCGGAGTTCACGGACCTCTGTCGGGGCGGGCACGTGGAGCACACCAAGCAGATCGGCGCGTTCAAGCTGATGAGCGTGGCGGGAGCGTACTGGCGCGGCGACGAGAAGCGGCCACAACTACAGCGCGTGTACGGCGCGCTGTTCGCCACGAAGGACGAGCTGGCCGCCCACCTGGAGCGACTGGAGGAGGCGGCGCGGCGGGATCATCGTCGCCTGGGGCGCGAGCTGGGGCTGTTCACCTTCTCGGAGGATGTGGGAACGGGGTTGCCGCTCTTCCTGCCGAAGGGAGAGACCCTGCGGCATGAACTCGAGACCTATACGCGCGAGCTGCAGACGCGGAAGGGCTTCGAACACGTTTGGACCGGGCACCTGGCCAAGCGTCAGCTGTACGAGAAGTCAGGCCACCTCGAGAACTACGATGGCGCCATGTTCCCGCCCATGACGGAGGGCGAGAACGTGTACTACCTCAAGCCGATGAACTGCCCGTCGCACATGACGCTCTACAACGCGGAGTTGCACTCCTATCGGGAGCTGCCCCGCCGCTTCAGCGAGTTCGCGACGCTCTACCGCTACGAACGCTCCGGTGTCTTGAGCGGCCTCACACGCGTGCGCTCGCTCACGCAGGACGACTGCCACATCTTCTGCACGCCGGAGCAGGTCAAGGGTGAATTCGCGCTCTCGCTGGAGATCGTGCGGGAGGAGATGGAGGTTTTCGGCCTCGATCTACGCGTGGCGCTGTCGCTGCCGGGGCGCGACGGCAAGTACGTGGAGGCGCCCGAACGCTGGGAAGAGGCCGTCGATGTGCTGCGCGAGGCGATGCAGGAGTCGGGCCTGGAATTCACCGAGGAGGAGGGCGAGGCGGCGTTCTACGGACCGAAGGCGGACTTCTTCGCGCTCGACGCGCTCGGCCGTGAGTGGCAACTAAGCACGATCCAAGTCGATCTGATCCAGCCTGAGCGGTTGGGCTGCACCTATATCGGCGAGGACGGCGCGAAACACACGCCGGTGGTGCTGCACCGGGCCGTGACGGGCACGACGGAGCGTTTCATCGGCGTGCTGATTGAGCACTTCGCAGGCAACTTCCCGGCCTGGCTGGCACCGATACAGGCCCGCCTGATCCCGATCGCGGATCGCCACTTCGACTATGCTCGCTCGGTCGCGGCGCAGGCCAAGGCGGCGGGGCTGCGTGTCGATGTGGATGAAGGCGGCGATCGCATGCAGGCGAAGATTCGCACCGGCCAGTTACAGAAGATCCCGTACCTGCTCGTCGTGGGAGACACGGAGCAGGAGGGCGAGTCGGTCGCCGTGCGCAAACGCGGCGGCGAGGACCTTGGCGTGCAGAGTGTGGAGGCCTTTCTGACCGAATTGGGCAAAGAGGTTGAGGAACGCCGGCTCTAGGCTCGGCGAGGTTCTCGGGTACGAAGTTATGTCCCGACGGACTTATCGGTAACCTCTATAGGCCCCTAGGTGCGGCGAGGCTTATGCTCGACCACAGCGCGAGGGCGAGACGGTCTTCCGCCTCCACCACGGTTGTGAACCGCGCGTGAAGACGGGGGGAAGGGATGCTCGATTTGGGATCGACCCCGCCGTTCAAGAAGTTGCTCGTCGCCAACCGCGGCGAGATCGCCGTCCGGGTGATTCGCGGCGCGCGCGATATCGGCGTGAGCACGGTCGCGATCCACTCCGATGTCGACGCCGACTTGCCGCACGTGCGGCTGGCGGACGAGTCGTACTGCATCGGCCCAGCCCCTTCCATCGATTCCTACCTCAACATGGAGCGCATTCTTGAGGTGGCCAAAGCCGCGGGTGTCGATGCGATCCATCCCGGCTACGGCTTCCTAGCCGAAAACGCATCGTTCGTGACCGCCTGCGAAGAGGCGGGCATCACCTTCATCGGCCCTTCGGCCGCCTCGATGCAGCAGATGGGTGACAAAATCGAGTCGCGGCGCGCGATGAAGGCGGCCGGTGTGCCGATTGTGCCGGGCACGATCGATCCCATCACGGATGTGGCGGAGGCGCGGCAGATCGCCGGCGAGATCGGCTACCCGGTCGCGATCAAGGCGTCGGCGGGAGGCGGCGGCAAGGGCATCCGCATCGTCGGCAAAGCCGACGAGCTGGAACGCGCGATGCGCAACGCCAAGGACGAGGCGCGGGCTGCCTTCGGCGACGACGCCGTCTTCATCGAGAAATACATCAGTCCGGCGCGCCACATCGAGGTGCAGTTGATCGCCGACACGCACGGCAATGTCGTGACGCTGGGCGAGCGGGAATGCTCGATTCAACGTCGGCGGCAGAAGCTGATCGAAGAGGCGCCGTCGATGGCGGTGACGCCGGAGCTGCGGGAGCACCTGGAGACCGCGGCCGCCAACGTGGCCCGGGCCACCGGCTACGTCAATGCGGGGACGGTGGAGTTCCTCGTCTACGGCGAAGATGAGTTCGCCTTCCTGGAGATGAACACCCGGCTGCAGGTTGAGCACCCCGTGACCGAGATGGTGCGCGGTGTCGACCTGGTGGCCGACCAGCTACGCGTCGCCGCCGGCGAGCCGATCGGCTACACGAGCGACGAGCGGCCGATACGCGGCTGGGCGATGGAGTGCCGCATCATCGCGGAGGATCCCTTCACCGGCTACCTGCCCAGCACCGGCAAGGTGCCCTTCTATCGCGAGCCATCCGGGCCGGGTGTCCGCGTCGACGGGATGATGCACGCGGGCATGGAAGTCAACGTGCACTACGACTCGCTGCTGGCAAAGCTGATCACCTGGGGCGAGGATCGTGAGCAGTGTCGCGAGCGCATGAAGCGCGCTCTGCGGGAATTCGAGGTACTCGGCATCTCCACCAGCATCCCCTTCCACTTGGCGATGCTGGACGACGCCAGCTTCATCGCCGGCAACATCACCACGGACTACATGGAGGAGTCGTTTGACTTGGGCCGCGAGCGACCGGACACAGTCTTGGCGGCGGCCTTCGCCGCCGCGGCCTTCCTGAGCCGGGATGGGGAGTTGGGCAGCGCGGAGCCGCGCTTGAACGGCAACAGGGCACGCAGCCGCGCCTGGGGCATGTATGCGCGCGGCAAGCGATCGCCGCTGGAGGTGGGATGGCGAAGAAGCTCTCTCTAACCGTCGGTCCGGAGCACCGAGATCTAACGATCCAGGAACACGCGGATGGCTCGTTCACGATGGCCGTCGACGGCGTCGAGCACCACGTCTCGCTCAGTGGCGTCGGGCAGGGCGCGCTGCACCGGCTGGAAGTGGACGGCGTGCGCACGGAGGTCTGGGTCAGCCGCGGCCAAGGGGGACTCGATGTCTTCGTCGGAGCGGATGCCCACACGGTCCAGATTTACCGCGCGGCCGGAGGCTCAGCCGATTCCGGCGACCACAGCGGCAAGGTGCGAGCGCCAATGACCGGCAAAGTAATCGAGGTTCTCGTCCAGGCCGGGGACGTGGTCCAAGCGGGAGATCCGCTGCTGGTCATCGTCGCGATGAAGATGAACAATGAGATCAAAGCGGCGGGGGACGGGGTGGTGGAGACTGTCCATATTTCGCCCGAAGACTCCGTCAATCAAGGCGACTTGTTGATCACGCTGGAGTCGCCGGACGAAGAGTAGCGCCCGGCTCCGGCTTGCGATCATTGCCCGCCGTGGGCGCCGTTGCTAGCATCGACTTCGAATTCCTGCCCATCCGCACGGCTTGCGGACCCGGCGAAGGAGGCCATCCCTGGCGGCTCGAGAGCTTCGAATCAATGACCGCATCCGCGTGCGAGAAGTTCGCGTCGTGGACGAAAACGGGGGCCAGCTGGGCGTCCTGCCGATCGAGCAAGCGCTGGGCATCGCTCAGGAGCGCGGGCTTGACCTGGTGGAGGTTGCGCCCACGGCGCAACCTCCCGTCGTACGCATCCTCGACTACGGCAAGTTCAAGTACGAACAGTCGAAGAAAGAGAATGAAGGGCGCAAGAAGCAGAAGAGTTCCGGGCTGCGTGAGGTGAAGGTGCGGCCCAACATCGGCAGGCACGACCGCGACTTCAAGATCCGCACCGCCGCGAAGCTGCTGCGCGAGGGCGATAAGGTCAAAATCACCGTCCAGTTCCGTGGGCGCGAAATCACGCACCCGGAAATCGGGCGGGAACGGATCAAAGAGATGATCGCGGCCCTGGAGTCGGATGGGGTGCCGGTCACGGTCGAGAAGCCGGTCTCCATGGAAGGCCGCTTCATGAACGTGATCCTGGTGGAAGACAAAATTCGAGCCGCCGCGCTGGCCAAAGGTGCGGTCTCTGACACTCCGAGTGAGGCACCAGAGGAAGCCAAGACGTAGAGTCGGATCGACGAACACGATGTTCACCGTCGCGAGTAGCGCTCGCGGCCCGATTGCGAGCGGCCGATGCCCAAGATGAAGACGCACAAGGGTGCGCAGAAGCGCTTCCGGATCACCGGGTCCGGCAAGGTGCTGCGCATGAAGGGCTACCGCGGCCACAACAAGATGAAGAAGAAGAAGCGCCAACTCCACGCGATGCGCGAGATGCACCCGGTCAACGGCAAGTACAAGCGAACTGTTAAGTCGTTGCTGCCCTACGGGGACTGAAGCGGCGAGAATCGGTCGTCGGAGAGGGAGAGCTGAATGCCCCGCGTCAAGGGTGGTCGAACGGAACCACGCAAGCACAAGAAGGTGCTGGCGGCGACCAAGGGTCACCGCGGACAGCGCCATCGTGTCTTCCGTCGCGCCAGTGAATCCCGACTCCACGCGCTGTCGTATGCCTACCGTGACCGACGCGACCGCAAGAGCCAGTTGCGCCGGCT
>CAUYZA010000219.1:0-5440 GCA_963577225.1 Dehalococcoidia bacterium
ACCTGGGTTTCGGTACCGAAGAAGAAATGGGGCACCGTCGGGGGAGCTTGCGCCGTGGCGCCGCCGGCGCCCCACAGTGTTCCGAGCAGGATGAGGAGGAGGGCCGCGCCACGGCGCATGCGAGTCGCCTTCCGATCGGGGCCGCGCCGGAGTCGACGGTTCTGGGATGCAGACTGGAGACTACGCCCCGCGGCCATTCACGCCAACCAAAGGCCGCCGGCCGGTGCCTCTCCCTCACGGGCTGATTCATCCGGGCCACCCAGTCCCAACGCAAGCTAGGGCGCGGCGGTACCCGCTTCCGGCACAAGAGTCGCCACCTGTTGCGGCACCTCAGCCAACGCCGCCGGCCGGCATACGCCCCAACGCCCACGCCTTGGCGGTTCTGCCTGGTGCGCCCGGCGGGACTCGAACCCCCGACCCTCAGATCGCAGAAGACGGCGCGCGCGGCGGCCAGCAGGCGAGCAAGGTTTTGGCGCGCGTCGGCGCGGCCCCGACGCTCTTCCGTCGATGCGTCAGGGATGGGTGTGGCGCTGGTGGAAAGGTCTGATGGCTCTGTGGCAGAGGGATCATAGCTGGTTGACGGAAACGGAATTCCGATTCAGGATCGACGGCGAGGTGATGGACAAGGAGGGTTGCGTGCTGGAGCGGTGGGCGCGGTTCGCCGTGCGGCGGCGCTGGTGGGTGTTGACGGTCAGCCTAGTGGTCGTGGTGGTGCTGGGCGTGGCGTCGAGTCGATTCGGCGGTGAGTTCACGGACAACTTTCGTATTCCGGGTTCGGAGTCGCAACGCGCATTCGACCTGTTGGAGGAGCGCTTCGCACGCGAGGGGGGCGTCGACGCGCGCGTCGTCTGGACGGTCAGCGGCGAGCTCGGCGCGGACGGCATCTTTGCGCCTGCGGTGCTAGAGCCGATCGAGGCGCTGCTGGCCGAGCTGGAGATGCTTGAGGGGGTGGAGTTCGTCACGAGCCCGTACGCGACCGGGGCCAACGTCTCGGATGACGCACGTGCGGCCTTCGCGACGGTGCGCTTCCGGGGCCAGCAGGGTGATGTGCCGGGGTCGAGTGTCGAGCGCCTGCTCGAGTTGCTGGATGGGGTGCGAGGTCCCGGCCTGGCGATCGAAGCTGGCGGAGAAGTGATCGCCGGCTTTGAGCAGGAAGGACCGGGTGAGTCGGAGTTGTTCGGTCTGGCGGCGGCGGCGTTGGTGTTGCTGGTGGCGTTCGGCTCGATCATCGCGATGGGGCTGCCGCTGGTGACGGCGCTGTTGGGCCTGGCGATGGGGTTCTTCTTGATTCGCTTCTTCGCGCTGGCGCTCGACATCAGCACGTTCGCGCCGTCATTCGCGGCGATGCTTGGGATCGGTGTTGGGATCGACTACGCGCTGTTTGTGGTGACGCGTTTCCGCGAGGGGCTGGCCGCGGGCTGGAGCGTGGAGCAGTCGTTGGTGACGGCCGTGTCGACGGCGGGCCGTGCCGTGCTGTTCGCGGGGGTGGTCGTGGTGGCGTCGCTGCTGGGGCTGTACGCGATCGGGATTCCGTTCGTCGCGAACCTGGGGCTGTCGGCGGCGATCGTCGTGGGGACGGCCATGATCGTTGCGATCACGGTCCTGCCGGCGTTGCTGGCGATGATCGGGCGCAACATCGATCGCTGGGCGCTGCCGTTCCTGCGGCCCAGCGCCGCGGGCGATCCGCGTGGGTTCTGGTATCGCTTCAGTCGCGTGATTCAGCGTCGGGCGATGCTCTTCCTCGTGCTGGGCACGGGTCTTCTGCTTCTGCTCAGCGCGCCGTTGCTGGGCGCGGAGCTGGGCAGCTCCGACGACGGCAATAATTCGGAGCGGTTTGCCTCGCGGCGGGCCTACGACATGTTGGCGGATGCTTTTGGGGCGGGCTTCAACGGCCCCTTCGTCATCGTCGTCAACGATACGACGGCGCTTGAGCCGGCCTCACTGGTGCGTTTGCAGAAGGCCGTCTCACTGGATCCCAACGTCGACTCGGTATCGTCCGCGGGTCTGAGCGCGAGCGGCGAGACCGCGGTTTTCACGGTCACGCCGGGCACAGCGCCGCAGGACGCGGCCACCCGCGATCTGGTGCAGCGACTGCGGGCCGAGACAGTGCCTGGCATCATGGGACGGTTGCAGGGTTCGCCGGAGGTGTTCGTGGCGGGGGCGACGGCCGCCTTCAGCGATATGACGGAACGCGTGGAGTCTCGGCTGGCGCCGTTCTTTGCGGTCGTGATCGGCTTCGCATTGGTGCTACTCAGCGCCGCCTTCCGCTCAGTCGCGGTGCCGATCAAGGCGGCGATCATGAATCTGTTTGCGATCTCCGCCTCGCTCGGCGTCATCGTCGCGATCTTCCAGTGGGGTTGGGGACTGAGCCTGCTCGGCATCGATCGGTCGGGACCGATCGAGTCGTTCCTGCCGATGTTCATGTTCGCGATCCTGTTCGGGCTCTCGATGGACTACGAGGTCTTCCTGCTCAGCCGGATCCGGGAGCGCTACCTGCAAACGGGCGACGCCAGCGCGTCGGTCGCGCATGGGATCAGCGCCAGCGCGCGGGTGATCACGGCGGCGGCGGCGATCTTGGTGACCGTCTTTCTCTCGTTCATGCTGGGCGACTCGCGGGTGATCAAGGAATTTGGCCTGGGCCTGGCGTTCGCGATCTTCATCGATGCGACGCTGGTGCGGCTCGTTCTTGTGCCCGCGGCGATGGAGCTGATGGGTCGTTGGACCTGGTGGATGCCGGCCTGGCTCGACCGGCTGCTGCCGGGGATCAGCATCGATCCACCCGCGGTGGAGCCAAAGTCTGGGCCGGAGCCGGCGCCTGAAGCGGCACTTCCCCCACTGCCGGAGCCGACGTCGGACGTAGCGCCTGAACCGAGTCGGGCGCCGCAGCCCAGCTTCATCAGCTTGGAGCTCGACTCCGCGCGCACGGAGGGACCGTCCGCGGTGCAGTTGCCGCAGCCCGCGACGCTGGGCAATCGGGAAGCGGAATCGCCGCTGCGCTGGGTCCTGGTGGGGGCGGCGTTGGTGGTGGGGTTCGTCACGTCGTACCGGCTGCCGTTCGCGACACAGGACGACGACTAACGCCGGATCAGTGCTCCCGCGCGTTGCGAGCGGATTGAGATGAAGAGTCCCGGCGTCGCGTCTACTGGGCCGGGAGGGTTTCGCTCTCGGCGGCCTCGGTGCTGGTCAGCACCTCGAGTTGCCAGGCGCTGATCTCGCCCTCGACGAGGATCTGCTTGACCGTCCAGGGGCCAGCAAGAGGGGCTGGCGGTAGTCGCCGACCTCGTAGTGGATCCCCACCTCGGGGAACTGCTCGCCCATGTGGCGGGCGTTCATCTGCAGCGCCGGGGCGTCCCGGTCCACGGTGTGGATGGTGCCCGTGGGGCCGAGCAAGTCGGCCAGGGCCAGCGTGAAGGCGCCTCGGCCCGCACCGAAGTCCGCCCAGACCCCGCCCGGCGTGGGGATGCCCTTGCGCAGGAGGGTGACGTGGTCGGCGTGGTCCATGCGTTCCGTTCACCGTGTCGCGACTGGCGTCACGGTACACAGGAAGTTTGCCGGCAACGCAGGTCCGTGTAGGTTAGGGTGGATCGGCCACCCGCAGCAGAATTTTCTGCTGAATTTCTTCTGCGCCTCTTTCTCACTCCAGCGCGTGTAGGCCTGCGCGCCGCTGACCCCCGTCATTCCGACCCCGTCGAATCGGCGTGTCATGATGCTGTCCAACGCGGGTCCCTGCGGATTCGTATCTGGAGCCGCTGGAGTGAGGATGGACCTCGAGCCGACCGCCGCTGTGGCAGACGCGCCACGCTGGGGCGCCTTCTCCTACCCCGCCTACCGTCGCTACTGGTTCGCCTCCGTCTGTCGGGTCTTTGGCATGACCTTCCGCTTCATTGGCGCGGGCTGGCTCGTCGCGGTCGAACTCGGGCAGTCGCCGCTCTGGCTCGGCCTCGTGGCACTCGCCTCCGCGGTGCCCACCATCGTGCTCTCGATCCCGGCAGGCGCGCTCGCGGACCGCATGGATTCCAAGCGCATCCTCCTGATTTCCCAGAGTTTGGGCTTCTTCGCCCATCTCACCATAGCCACGCTTGTCGTCACCGACGTCGTGGAGCTCTGGATGGTCTTCCTCTGGGCGGTGGCCGCGGGCGCCTTTACGGCCTTCGACGCCCCGGCCTTGCAGGCGCTGCTCCCCCGGCTGATCGAGATGCGGGTGATGGCCAGCGCCGTTGCCCTCAACAGTTCCGTCTGGAACGGCATGCGCGTCATCGGCCCGGCGATCGCGGGGGTGCTGATCGCCGTGCTCGGCAGTACGGGCCCGGCGTTCTTCTTCACCGCAGGAGGGTTCGCTCTCTCCGTGCTGTTGCTCGCCAGCCTCCAGCCCGGGCCGCTCGGCCCACGGTCCGACGCCGCGCACGGGGGCATGTGGGAAGGCTTTCGCTTCATCCTCGCCCGGCCGCTGTTCTTTGCCACGATCGGGCTCTCGTTCTTCACGTCCGTCTTCGGCGCGTCGTACGTGATCTTGCTGCCGATCTTTGCGAACGAGACCATCGATGTCGGTTCCGAGGGGTTCGGCTTTATGGAGGCCGCCAGTGGCGCCGGAGCGTTGGGTGCCACGCTCGTCATCCTCCGCGTGGGGGTCGGCCCGCGCGCCGGGCCGACTATGCTCATCGCGGCCGCGATCTTCGGCGTGATCGTGGCGGGGTTCGCGATCACGGAGGCGCTACCCCACGCGGTCCTCCTGCTCTTCGCCGCCGGGATCGCGGAGGAAGTCTATCTCGTCGTGGGCATGACGACGATCCAGCTGCTCGTGCCCAACGAACTGCGCGGGCGGGTCATGGGCATCTGGAGCATGACCTGGTTCCTGGCAGCGGTTGGCGGATTCGTGGCGGGCGCTGCGGCCGAGCTGCTGGGCGTGCGGCTCACGATCGCCGCCGGGGCCCTCTCGGTCACCGGCTTCGCGGTGCTGCTGCTCCTCAGCGTCTCCGAGCTACGCGGCCTCGCCGATGTGCGCCGCGCGGCGCCGGAACACGTGTCCTAGGGGCAAGTGATCACGACTTGTTCCTTGGCCTACTGGGGGAGCGGCACAGACAGAGTCAGTGCGGCACGCGTGCGTTCATTGGGACATCGCCCCGAACGCGAGCCACATCCGGAGCTACCCGAGCCACTCCACGGCGTGCACCCGCTGCGGCCCGCTGATCCCCTTCAACTCGACCTCGCGCCCGGCGTCGAAGGTGAACTCCCCCGCCGACTCCGTCAGTGCCTTGAGCAGCCCCGAGACCAGGATCTCGTCGCCTTGCGCTGCCTAGTCCTTTCCATGACGCGCGCGGCGAGGCTTTCTCCCCACGCGAACGGTCCGTGCCAGGACGGATTTCGCCGCTTGATTACGGGGGCGGACCATCCACGCGCTCACCGATGAGGAGCAGATTTTCGGAGCGCACGACAAAGCCGA
>CAUYZA010000220.1:0-5425 GCA_963577225.1 Dehalococcoidia bacterium
TCTGTCACTACGTGCTTGCCCTGTACGCCCGCCCGCGAGGGCTGAACGGCTTCGGCAGCATCCCCCCGTTGGTTGAGCCGCTGGTTGAAGAAGAGGAACTGGTCGCCCTTCCGGCGGCGGCTTCGGGCTGATCGCGCTCCGTCCGCTCCCTGGCACGCGCGCTGCGGCGTTGCAGCCTGGGTGAGACGCTAGTGTGCCCTCCAACCGATTGGGGTGCACCATGGCGAATCCAGAGTCCGAACTGCTCGACCTGCGGTCTCGCGCGGCGATCAGCGCCGTGCTGCAGCGCTACGCGCGCGCGGTCGACGCGCGGGACCGCGCGTCACTGCGCTCCTGTTTCCACGACGATGCGACGGGCGACTACGTGGGCTCGGAAGAACTCCACACGCCGCAGCGGATCGTGGAATGGATCTTGGAGGCGGTTGGGCGCTACGCCTCCACGCATCACCTCAACGGGGTGAGCGAGATCGAAATCGACGGGGACGAGGCCCGTACCACGACGCCGCTGCATGCCGCCCACATCCGTTCCGACGCACGGGGCGGTGGCGTTCTTTTTCTGGGCGGGATCTACACGGACACGCTGCGCCGTAGCGAGGGGGAATGGCGCATTGCCCACCGCCGCTTCGAAGTGCTGTGGCGGCACGATAGCGCCACCGGCAAGAGCGGTGGAGCGGCCTAGCTTGGCGCGTCCAGGCGCTGCTCGACGAAGCCGAGAACATCGCCCGCGATCTCCAAGGCCCGCGCTGCATCTGTTGCGTCGAACGCGTCGTGTGGGACGCCGCCCGGAAGGGCGGTGGGGTAGCGGGTGGTGGTGTGGTACTTGTCGAGCAGAATGGCGACGGACTTGATCAGGTCGAACGAGGGGTCGAGCGCGATCGCGTCCTCGCAGAGGTCGGCCAGGGCGTGGCCCCAGACGGCATCGGCACCCTTGGCGAAGAGGAAGGCCGCGACGGCTTTCTCCGCCGACTGCTGGGCCAGGAAGCAGGCCAGCGCGTGTCGGTCGTTTTGCGCCGCGAAGACGGCGTCGTCTAGGTCGTGCCGCGCTTGGGCGCGCCAGCGCGCCGATTCGGCTGTTTTGGGGGCGTCAGGCACGGCCGGGCGCCGGTCTGGATGCGCCAGACATCGATCGGTCAGACATCGATCGGGTCGTTGAGCGCCAGCGCTTCCCGTAGGAGAGGGTGGGAATGGCGTTCGCTCTCGTACTCGGCCGGCGTGAAGACGTGGATGCGCGTGCCGACGCCGGGTCGCAGGTGGGTCGTGAAGAAGTCCGCGCGACGGGCGGGCGCTTCCTCCATCGACCGCACCACGATGATCTCCAGTTCAGAGTCGCGGCCCACGCGGTCGCGAGCCAGATCCCCGGCCAGGAGGAAGCGCTCGACGCCCAGCCGCCCCAGCTCCGCCGAGATCCGCAGGAACTCTTCCTCCAGCTGGCTGCGCCGCTGCGCGGCGAAGCCGAACATCATCGCCATCTCGATCTCGCTCAGGTCGTCATCAGAGTCGGGGAGCGCAGCTCCGGCATGATCTCGTCGGCGGCCAGGGGGTAGGCTTCCTTCTTGTAGATCTGGATCCGGTGCGATCCGAAGTCGGCGATGTAGAGATGGCCCTCGGCGTCGACGCGGACCGAGGCCGGTGCACGGAACCGTTTCTGGGGTTCCAGCGCCGTCATCTCGCGCAGCCGCAGCGTCTTCTGGTTGGCCATGATGTAGGCGCGCCCCATTTTGGAGATGGTGGCGTCGCCCAGGAACTGCTCCACGTAACGGCCGCGGTGGTCGAAGATCTGAACGCGGTTATTGCCCCGGTCCGCGACGTAGAGGTCACCATCCGCATCGACGGCGAGGCCGGCGGGACGGTTGAATTCACCCTCCCCGTCACCGCTGCGGCCGATCGTGGCCAGGTGATTGCCCGCCGCGTCGAACTTCTGCACGCGGTCGTTTCGCCAATCGGCGACGTAGATCGATCCCTCGGCGTCGACGGTGGTGCCCCAGGGCATGTCGAACTCGCCGTTGTCCTCGCCCTGACTGCCGAAGCCATCGATGTAGCTGCCGTCACGGCTGAAGCGCTGGACGCGATGGTTCCAGGTGTCGACGACCAGCAGATTGCCGTCGCCATCGAAGGCGATCCCGGAGGGGCGGTTGAGCTGGCCCGGCTCCGCGCCGTGCTCGCCCCACTGGGCCAACTGTTCGCCGTCGCGATTGAACGTCGTGATCGTGTGGGCGCCCTCGTCGCTGACCCAAAGCACCTCGTCTTCGTCGGCGAGCAGGCAGACGGGCCAGGTCAGGCCCGTGTCGGCCATTGTGCCCAGGTCCTCGTCCTCCCAGTTGATGATGCGGATGCTGCCGCCGACGCCCATCTCCGTGCGGCCCAAGACGTAGATGCGGCCCTCAGACCCGAGCGCGCTGTCCATGGGGAAGGTGGTGACGCGGCGCATGCCCCGGGTGGTTAGGTAGGGGAAGCCGGCGCGCAGCATCGCGGTTGGGAACGTCATGGTGGAACTCCTTCGGTTCGCGAGCGCGGGCTCAGGCGACGAGGGTGCGGTCGAACGGATTGAGCTGTTCGAAGTCGCCACCCACGATGTCGTGCGCGTCCACGCCCATCCACTGCTTGAGCATGGTGCCGTAGACGCCGCGGAAGTCGAAGGTGTGTTTGAGGTCCTCGCTGTTGAGCCAGTCCTTCGGCTTGACCGAGGGGTACTCGGCGTAGAGGCCGCCCTTGACGGCGTCGCCCACGATGAAGGCGCCGCCGCCCGAGCCGTGGTCGGTGCCGGAGCCGTTGTCCTTCATGCGCCGACCGAACTCGGTGAAGACCAGGATCGAGACTTCCTCGGCCGCGTCGTGCTCGCGCAAGTCCTGCAGGAAGTCGGACAGTGCGCCGCTCATCTCCTGCAACAGGCGCGGGTGGACCGGGGGTTGATGCGAGTGCGTGTCGTAGCCGGGGTGGTTGGTGTAGAAGACGCGCGTGCCCACGCCGGCCGTGTGGATGCGGGCGACGTCGCGCAGGGACTTGGCGATCGGGTTCTCGCCGTACTCCACGCTGGAGGTGTATTTGCCCGGCACCTGGGCCAGGATCTCGGCCCCAGCCAGCGAGTCGCGGCCCGTCAGACTGAGGTAGTCCATGACCGCGCCCGCTCCGACAGCCGGCGTGTACATGCGCTTGAAGATCTCAAGGTTGGCGTCGCGTTCCGCTTCGACCTCAACCGACGTCATCAGGCCATAGTTGTCGAGGTCGCCGACTGAGGTCGCGGTGACGCCCGGCGCCGCCAGGGCACGCGGCAGGCCGCGGCCGATATTGACGCCGGTCAGGGGTTGCACGCCGCCAGGGTCGAGCTCACGGATCAATTTGGCGACCCAGCCTTCGGTCGCGATCGTGTCCGGCTCACAGGTGTGCCAGATGTCCATGCCGCGGAAGTGAGAGCGGCTGGAGTTGGGGTAGCCGATGCCCTGGACGACGGCGACGTTGCCCGCGTCGTACAACTCCTTGAGCCGGGAGGCGTTGGGATTGAAGCCCAGCGTGTCGTTGATCGGCAGGACTTCGTCCTGCTCGACGCGGACCAGAGGTCGGGCGTCGTAGTAGGCACCCTCGTTGTAGGGCACGAGCGTGTTCATGAAGTCGTTGCCGCCCGACAGCTGGACGACGACGAGAACGGGGTCTTTCTTGCCATTCGATGCCATTGCGGGGCTCCTTATGCGAACTGGTATTCGGGCGCGGCGACGATCAAGGTCAGCATGCGGGCGACACGCTTGGCGGACTCTTCGCGAGCCGCGTCCCCGTCGAAGCGCAGGTCGCCGCCTTCGTTGGCGTGGTCAAGCAGGGCCTGACGGGTTTGGTCGCCCGCCTTGAGCGGGCCGGCCAAGTCGAGGCAGGTGTCGACGAAGCTCTCGGGGCTGACGCTGTCTCCTTGCGCGGCCAACCGCTCGACGATGTCCCGCGTGCCGGGCCGGTTGGGGTCGCCGACGTGGTTGACGGCGAAGTTGATCCGCTCCATCAGGGTGCCGCCGTCGATCCATTCCTTACCCGTGTGCCAGCCCTCGACGCTGGGCGGGTCCATCAGCGTCTGGCCCATCGCGGCAAGCGCCTGATGCAGTTTCCACATCTGCGGGTCCGGCTCCCGGATCTCGCCCGACAGCTTGAGCGTGCCCGCGACAAATTCGGCCGGGCACTTGACGCGCGTGAAGCGGGCCTTCTTGAACGAGTCGCCGTTGAAGAGCGTGCGCATGACGACGCGCATGTCGCCGTCGCTTTCCATGAAGGCGTTGGCGATCTCGTCGACGCCGCCCTTGTCCTCCGGCTCTTGGATGCTCCAGGCGGGGACCTGCGGCTCGTCGGCGACGAAGAAGTTGTAGAGGTGGCGGGCGATGAAACGAGCAGTGGCCGTCTGCTGCACGATGATGTCAATGATGTCTTCGCCGTTGAGCGGGCCGGTTACGCCCAGGAACGTCTTCTCGGAGTCGTCGTGGTGCTCCGGCTCGTAACGGAAGCGGGAGGGGAAGCCGCCGTAGGGGTAGAGCGGGATCGGCTGTTCGAAGGTCCAGCCGGTAAAGGCGCGGGCGGCGTTCTTGACGTCGTCTTCGCTGTACGTGCCGATGCCCATCGAGAAGAGCTCCAGCAGTTCGCGGCCGTAGTTCTCGTTGGGGGCGCTGCCCAGGTTCTCCGAGTTGTCCAGCCAGTAGATCATCGCCGGGTCGTGCGAGATGCCGAGCAGCAATTGACGCATGTTGGCGAGTCCGTTCTCGCGCAACATCTGAATGTGATGCTGGGTTGAGGGGCCGTGCTCGGACTTGAACCAGGCCGTGGCGAAGACGTGGTGCCAGAAGAGCGTCATCTTCTCTTCCAGCGGCCGCTTGGTGTTGACCATGCGGTAGATCCAGCGGTTGGTCCACAGCATCGGGGTGTCGGTGTTGACCAGCGAGGGGAAGTAGCGCACCAGGACGTCGTCGTCGGGCTCTGGGAAGCGCTCGGGATTGATCAGGTCGTCGACGACGTCGTCATAGGGACGCGCCGCGTACTCCTCCAACTCGGCGCGGGACGATCCCGCCCCGGCCCGGCGCAGCAGGTGCGCCATCAATTCCAGTTTTTCGTCGGCCATTGGGTTCCCCCATCGCAGGCTGTCTTACTTGAGCGAAATATACGGCTTCGGACGGGCTCTGGGCTATGTTTCTCTGGCGAAACTGGTGGACAGCTAGGATCCCTCCGCGCGAGCGCGAGATTCAGCGCGGAAGAGGTGACCGATGGTGGATCTACGGGATTTTTGCGAGCGACTCTGGAACGGCGAGGTCGACACCGTCTTCGACGCGCACCCCGTCGCTACTGCCTGGAACGATCGCGAGGCAGAAGAGATCGCGGACGGGCTGCTGTACTTCAAGTCCGTGGCCAGCGCCAACACGATCGACACGGGTGACGGTCTCGTCATGCTCGACACTGGCACGAG
>CAUYZA010000221.1:0-5403 GCA_963577225.1 Dehalococcoidia bacterium
CGGCAAGCCACGCTCTACATTTCCCTGTGGCGTGGGTTTGGGCGTCGGCTTGGCCGCGAGCTGAAGCCTCGCCGGGCCTGCAACGTAGCGGAGTTCGACTGCGGCTCACCTCCCGCGCCCCTCGTGTGTGTCCCTTCGCCTCAGGTGCTGTGCGTAGCCGTTCGTTCCGTGCTTCCTTTTGGCTTTAGTCCGGCTTCGGCATCCAGACGACGCGTCCGTCGATTCGCGCGAGGCGGCCTAGTCCCTGTTCCGGCAAATGCGAGGCCACGACGAGTTCACCCGACTCCACCAGGCGCTCAATGACCTGACGCCGCGTCGTCGCCGCCTGCGTATTGTCGCTGTCGAACATCACGGCCCAGTCCGGTTCGTTGAGGCTCGGCTCCGCCACCACGACATCCCCCAGCACGTAGCCCTGCTCGCCTCCAGAGGCGATCGCAATGCTGGTGTGGCCGGGCGTGTGGCCGGGCGTCGGCAAGAGCGTCAGCGACGGTCCGAGAGATTGCTCGGAGCTGAACAGATCCACCACGCCGGCCTGCTCGAGGGGCGCGAGCATCGTGTCCCAGTTGTCGCCCCCTTGGTCCCGGAAGAAACGCCAGTCCGCTTCGGGGATGTGATAGCGCGCGCGTGCGAAGCGAGGCTGGCCTGTGGTGCGATCGACGTTCCAGCCGGTGTGATCGCCGTGCAAGTGTGTGAAGACGACGAGATCCACCTCGTCGTGTCGGATGCCGGCCTCCGCCAGTCCTGGGAGGAGTCCGCCCTCGCCGCCGGGCCCAAGCCCTGTGTCTACGAGAATCGTCTTCCCGTCGGCGCGGAGAACCGCGCAGGTGCAGATCATGGCAAGAGCGCCATCCGTCGGTAACGCGTCAGCGAGGCCCTCCCCGGCGTCGGGATAGATCTCAGCCCCTGGGAACGAGAAGTTAGTATCGACGATCGAGGCAATCTCGACGGAACCGACGGTCGCGAGTTGCATCGATATTCCTCCTTCGTGCGCGCCCGTCGGGCGGCGACTAGCTCGAATTCGTCGCAGTGATAGCAGCTTTGGCTGTCTCGAACACCCTTTTGCGATCGCGTGGCCGCGGCCGGCCTCCTCACGGCATGTCTGAGGAGGTGGCTAGTCTCCCGCGCCCCCTCGCGCGTGGACCTGCGCCTCAAAAGGTCGGGCAAGGGTGCCCGTCTCACTGCAGGATGGACCGCTGAGTCTCCGGATCACACCGTCCGGTAGTCTCTCCCCATGCAAAGACGGGGACCGTCGGCACGGCCCGGGCTATGGACGATCGCTGCCCACGGGGTCCGGCCCAACCGCCGGCTCGGCATCCTACTGCTGCTGAGCATGGCGCTCGCAGCGGGCAGCCCGGCACATAGACGTCGACGGGGATGATCTGGTCGACGCCCTGCAGCACGCGGTCCTACTGCGTGTAGGGGCCGCCGTTGGTGGCGCAAGCGCCCATCGAGATGACCCACTTGGGATAGGGCATCTGCTCGTAGAGCAGTTTGACGGCGGGCGCCATCTTTTTGGTGACCGTGCCGGCCACGATCATGACGTCGCTCTGGCGCGGCGAGGGCCAGGGCACGATACCAAAACGGTCGAAGTCGTGGTTGGCCATGTAGGTAGCGATCATTTCGATTGCGCAGCAGGCCAAGCCGAAGGTCATCGGCCAGAGAGACGACTTGCGGGCGGTGGCGATGACCGCCTCCGCCGGCACCTGGATCACGCCGGGCAGGACGGCTTTGTAGGGCACGAAGGGGGGTTCGACCTCTACCGGCGCGAGCCGGATCTCCTCAGGCGAGATCACGGACGGGCTGAAGGGGCCTCCGTCTTGCGCTGCCATTCCAGCACGCCTTTCCGCCAGGCATACGCCAGGCCAAAGAGAAGAGTGACGATGAAGAGGACCATCTGCCAGAGGATGACCTTGTCAAATGCGGCTTCGCCCTCCATCAAGCCCATGAAGGAGACCGCCCAAGGGAAGAGGAAGACGATTTCTACATCGAAGACCAAAAAGAGGATCGCGTAGGCGTAGTAGCGCACGTGGATCTGCGCCCAGTTGCGGCCGATCGGGAGCATGCCGCACTCGTAGACCTGCCCTTTGAGGACGGTCTTGCGTCGAGGCGCGAGCACCTGCCCGGCGAGCAGCGCGCTGAGCACAAGGAAGATGCCGACGGGGATCGCGATGAGGACAGCGCCGTAGTTTTCGAGCAACTGCTCCACGCGATGGACCCTCCGAGATCCTGCGGCGACCGGAGCACGGTGCCGGTCTCCCCCGAGACCGCAGTCGTGCCGGATGCGAGCCTCACCCTACGGCGTTTTCCGCCCTGGGGCGATTGTGCCCTCTGTCGCTTACTCGATCCGTGCCTCCGGCCCGAGCCGGATCGTATGCACGGATCTGGGGGGTGTCAACGAGACGCGGGCGCCCTGTCTCGCGCTATGGATCGTGGATGTTGGCAGCGGTGCGCCGACTCCGTCCGCCGGGACGCGGCCATGGCGTGTCCGTGGCTCCTGGGCGTCAGATCTGTGCGCGTTCGGCCTGTAGGGCGGCGATCCGTCCCTCCGTCTCGCGCGCCTTCTGTTGCTCGCCCTGCACGACCGCGGCGGGGGCCTTGTTGCGGAAGCCCTCGTTGGAGAGTTTGCCCTGGATCCGACGCAGATAGTCCTCGGCTTCGCCGATCTCCTTGTCGAGGCGGGTGCGCTCGGCCTCCAGGTCGACGAGTCCACCCAGCGGCAGCACCACTTCGGCCCGATCTAGCACCTGGGTGATCACCTGATCGGCGGGTGCTTGGCTGCGGTCGTCGACGATCTGGAGCGGGCGGGCGCGGGCCAACGACTCGATCACCACAGCGCGCTCGCGCAAACCGGCGGTGCGGCCGGAGTCGACGACGTACACCTCAATGAAGCGGCCCGGCTCCACCTGACGCTCGGCGCGCACCTGGCGCACCGCGCGAACAGCGTCCTGCAAGACCGTGAATTCGGATTCGGCCTGATCGTTGAGCCAGGCGGCGTCGCCGCGGGGATAGGCGGCGGCGATCAGAGCGTCACTGTCCTGGTGGGGCAGACGGCTGCGGAGTTGCTGCCAGATCTCCTCGGTCACGAAGGGTATATACGGGTGGAGCAGGCGCAGGCCCAGGTCGAGCACGTGGGCCAGGACCGGAAGGGGGGTGCGGTCGCCTTCGCGCAGGCGCACCTTGCTGGCCTCGACGTACCAGTCGAAGAACTCCGACCAGAGGAAGTCATTGATCTGGCGGCCGGCCTCGCCGAGTTGGAAGTCGGTCAGTAGCTCGTCGACGTTCTGGCAGAGCCGGTGCGCGCGCGACAGGATCCAGCGGTCTTCCAGCGCCAGTTCGAGATCTTCGCTGGGTGCTGGTACGGCCTCGTCGCCGATCTCGCCGATCACGAAACGGGCGCCGTTCCAGAGCTTGTTGGCGAAGTTGCGCCCGCCTTCCAGGCGCTCGTCGGTCAGCTTCATATCGTTGCCGGGCGAGGAGCCTGTGGCGAGTGTGAAGCGCAGCGCATCGGTGCCGAACTCGGCGGCGGCTTCGAGCGGGTCGACGCTGTTGTCGAGGCTCTTGCTCATCTTGCGGCCGATCGGATCGCGCACCATGCCGTGCAGATAGACGGCCTCGAAGGGTGGCGCCCCGTCCGTCGCCTCGCCCATGTTGTGCAGCGACAGCATCACCATGCGGGCAACCCAGAAGAAGAGGATGTCGTAGCCGGTCTCCATCACCTGGGAGGGGTAGTAGCGGGCGAGCTGTGCGGTCTGCTGCGGCCAGCCCAGGGTGGAGTGCGGCCAGAGGCCGCTGCTGAACCAGGTGTCGAGCACATCCGGATCTTGGATCAGCGGACCCTCGCCGCAGCGCGGGCAGTCGGTCAGGGCGGGATCGTCCAACCGCACGATCGGCTCAGCCTCCTCGCCGATCGAGACGTCGGTGGCTTGGGCCAGGATGGTTGCGTAGTCGATCCCGGACGCGTGCAGTTCCGCGGCGCTGCCGGCGAGGGGCTCGCCGACTGGGTTGGGGATGGAGAGCTGAATCTGTTCGGCGTCGCAGGCGAGGCAGTACCAGGCTGGGATGCGATGGCCCCACCAGAGTTGGCGGCTGATGCACCAGGGGCGGATGTTTTCCATCCACTGCAGGTACACCTTGGCGAAGCGGTCCGGCACGATGCGCATGCGCCCGTCACGCACGACGCCGGCCGCGCGCTGCGCCAGCTCCTCCATGTCGGCGAACCACTGCGTGCTGACCAGCGGCTCCACGACGACGCCGGATCGTTGCGAGTGCCCGACGGAGTGGACGTGGTCCTCGGTCTTGACCAGGTAACCGTGCTCTTCCAGATCCTGCGCCACGCGCGCCTTCGCCTCATCGCGCTCCATGCCGACGTAAAGGCCGGCCTCGGCGGTCATCGTGCCGTCCCAGTCGATCGCGCGGATCGACTCCAGGTCATGGCGTGCGCCGATTTCGAAGTCAAGCGGGTCGTGGCCCGGGGTGATCTTGAGGGCGCCCGTGCCGAACTCAATTTCGACGGCGCTGTCGGCCACGATCGGGATGGCGCGGGTGAAGCCGGGCAGGGGCACGCGGACACGGCGGCCGATCAGATCGCTGTAGCGCTCGTCCTTGGGGTTGACCGCGAGAGCGACGTCCGCCGGGATCGTCTCGGGCCGGGTGGTGGCGATCGTGACGCCTTGGTCGGACTCGTTGCCCTGTTCGTCGACGAAGGGATAGCGCACGTACCAGAGGTGGCCGTTCACCTCTTCGTACTCTACTTCCAGGTCCGAGACGGCAGTGCGCAGCTCCGGGTCCCAGTTGATGATTCGATGGCCGCGGCGAATCTTGCCCGCTTCGTGCAGGCTGAGGAAAGTGCGCCGGACGGCGTCTTGCGGCCCTTCGTCGAGTGTGAAGACTGTCTTGTCCCAGTCGGCCGAGGCGCCCATCTTGCGCAGCTGGAGTTCGATCCGCGAGCGGTAGCGGCCGACCCACTGCCAGACCCGCTCGACGAAGGCATCACGACCGAGGTCGTGTCGGGTCAGACCCTCCTTGGCCAGATCGGCCTCGACCACGCTCTGCGTCGCGATACCGGCGTGGTCCAGGCCCGGCAGCCACAGCGTTTCGTCGCCCAGCATGCGGTGCCAGCGGATCAGCAGGTCCTCGATCGTGGTGGTCAGGGCGTGGCCCAGGTGCAGCGCACCGGTCACGTTGGGCGGCGGCATGATGATCGTGAACGGGGTTCCGCCCGGTCGCGGGTGGAAGTGGCCGCCTTCTTCCCAGAGGGCGTAGATGCGGTCCTCGACCGCGCCCGGCTCGTAGGCCTTGGGCATCTCGGCGGCGGGAGTGCTGGTCATTTGTTCGGTCTCGCTTTAGGGGTTGGGGCCGTTTGGCATCTTAAGGGCTGGGCCGTTTGGAAAGTGCGTACGGCGT
>CAUYZA010000222.1:0-5402 GCA_963577225.1 Dehalococcoidia bacterium
AGCGGGCCAAGCGCGAGTGGTTCGCGTGGTGACTCAGACTCGCGTCCGATGGTGAGGAGTTGTCGTGAGAGTTCCGCCGCGTTCTGGACCGCGGCCTGCGTGCCGTGCAGCAGCGGCGCGAGCTTGCCCCCCGTCGTCCCGGACTGTTGGGCGAGTGCGAGCGCTTCGCTGAGGTTGCCCTGGATCACGGTCAACAGGTTGTTGAAGTCGTGTGAGATGCCAGCAGCCAGCTGCCCCGCGGAATCAATCCGCTGCTCTTGCCGGTCGTGCTCCTCTTGAGCAGCTCGGTTGCTGATCTCCTGCCCGTAGGCATAGAACCCATGTCCCGCGTCGTTGACGATCAACCAAGCGATCGTCGTCACTGGGCTGTCGGAGTGGGTCAGCCGAAGCGACACACGGGCCATGGCTGATCTGTCGGCGCGTCGCAGCGCCTGGCGCCCAGGCCGGCCGCTGATCGCGCGCGACCAGCTGTTCGAAGTTGCGTCCCAACAAGCTGCTGCGCTCGCGCCCGGCCAAACGCACCAGTGCAGGATTGGCGTAGGAGATCCGGCCTTCGATCGTGAGTTGTGCCACCGGATCCGGCGATCCGTCCAACAGCTCCGCGGGGAGCGAGTCGTCCTCGTCGATCGCCGGTCGCAGCGTGACCAGCAACCTCGTGCTGCCGTCAAGCGCCTCAGCTCGGGCGCGGAAGAGACCGTTGTCGCGGTACTTACCTTCGGCCCGACCGTGCCGGCGGGCTTCCTCGATGATCGCTTGAAGCTGATCGCGGGCGGCGCCCACGGGTCGCCCGGGAGCGCTCCCAAGGGGCGGACGCAAGCCACGCCAGGCTGGGTTGGCGTGAGCAATCCGCCCATCGACTTCCAGCACGCAGGCGGGCACTCCCATGGCATCGACGAACGTCGACGCGGCTGTCCGCCACTCAGAATCGCGTTTCGTGACGACGATGGTCCGTCTCATTCCAAGTCGCTCGCACGCGGACAAACACCATGCCCCAGTGTGGCGATCGATGGAAGAACGCGTAGCCCGACGCGAACCCTGTGTTAGTGCGAACAACAATTCTGAGACGACGCATGATTCCGATGCGCCCGGGCATCCTGGACGACGCCGGGCTGGCGTCGCCCACGCCAAGCTCAAGCCACGCACGACAGGATCGGGGGCAGAGGCTTGTACTTGCCCGCGGGTGCCGAAATCCCCGACAGGTCCTTGACGTACTGTTTTGCCGCCTCGAAGTCGTAGTTTCGCATCGCCATCATTTTCTGCGCAGCCAGCGAACCTTCGGCGTGTAGTGCCAGGACGGCCTTGCGGCCGTTTTGGCATCTACGGCCAGGTCGCCGATCAGATGCCACAGACGCACATGATCCTCACCGTTTGCGTCCTCGCCGCCCGAGCCCAGGTACTTCTCGAACGCCGCCTGCAGATCTTCGTGGTGGTAATCGGCTTCGGTCGGGGCGGTGGCGACGATGGCGCCCGAGATGTCGAGCAGGTTCTTGACCAGATCGTGGTACTGGCTGGCGAAGGTGCGGGTCACGCGTGGAAGCACGGTCGGCGGGTCGACTAGCATGCCCGCAGATTGGGAGGCCACCATGGTCGACTACAGCAACTACGAGCACATCCTGGCTGAGCGCGACGGCAACATCCTCACCCTGACCCTGAATCGCCCCGAGCGGATGAACGCGGTCAACGGCCGTTTGCACAGTGAACTCTCGACGATCTTCCGCGAGGTCAACCACGACAACGAAGCGTGGGCGGTCATCCTCACCGGCGCCGGACGCGCCTTCTGCGCGGGTGGCGACGTGGGCGGTATGGCTTCCCGCGAGAGCGGCTCCAACGTGGAACATCGTGTCGCGGAGGTGCGCGGCGAAGCGCAACAGATCGTGTACTCCATGCTGGACTTGGAGAAGCCGCTGGTGGGCAAGATTAACGGTGCCGCCGTTGGCCTGGGTGCCACGATCGCGTTGCTCTGCGACGTCGTCGTCGCCACCGAGGCGACGCGCATCGGCGACCGCCATGTCAACGTGGGGCTGGTCGCCGGCGATGGCGGCGCGGTGATCTGGCCTTGGCTGGTGGGCATCAACCGCGCCAAGGAACTGCTGATGACCGGCGAGTTGATCCAGGGCGACGACCTGCTGCGGATGGGTATCGCCAACCACGTCGTGTCCGCGGAGGACTTGGACCAGTTCTGCCTTGATAAGGCGCGTCAGCTCGCGGGCATGGCGCCCTACGCCGCCCGCGCGACGAAACAGACGCTCAACAAGATCCTCAAGAAGCAGGCCGAGGACGTGCTCGATATCGGTCTCGGCTGGGAGTACCTCTCGATGAAGCTCGACGACCACCACGAGGCCGCCAGCGCCTTCGTCGAGAAGCGCGATGCCACCTTCACCGGGTCTTGAGCGAACGGGCTACATTCGGAACAGGCCGAAGTTGGTCTCTTCGATCGGGACGTTGAGCGAGGCGCGGATGCCCTGCCCCAGCGCGTCGCGCGTCTCAAGCGGATCGAGGATGCCGTCGTCCCAGAGCCGCGCCGTCGAGTAGTAGGCGCTTCCCTCTTCCTCGTACTTGGCCAACGTCGGAGCCATGAACTCGGCTTGCTCGTCGTCCGACATTGACTCTCCGCGTGACTCCAGATTGTTGAGCCGCACCGTGAGCAGGACGTTGGCCGCTTGCTCCCCGCCCATCACCGATATGCGGGCGTTGGGCCACATCCAAAGGAAGCGCGGCGCATAGGCGCGGCCGCACATCGCGTAGTTGCCCGCCCCGAATGAGCCGCCGATCACGACGGTGAACTTCGGCACCGCCGCCGTCGCGACCGCCGTCACCATCTTCGCGCCGTGTTTGGCGATGCCCTCGTGCTCGTAGCGCTCGCCAACCATGAAGCCCGTGATGTTCTGCAGAAAGACCAGCGGGATCTTGCGCTGAGCGCAGAGCTCGATGAAGTGTGCTCCCTTCTGCGCGCTCTCCGAGAAGAGGATGCCGTTGTTGGCGACGATCCCGATCGGGTACCCGTGTAGCCTCGCGAAGCCGCAGACCAGCGTCGTTCCGTAGCGACGTTTGAACTCGTGGAAGCGGCTGCCGTCGACGAGACGGGCGATCACCTCGCGGACGTCGTACTGGCGTCGTGCCGAGGCGGGTATCACGCCGTAGAGCTCGGCCGGGTCGTAGGCCGGCGCGTCCGTCGTGCTGCGCTTCCAGGGCGCCGGAGGCGGCTCGGAACCGAGACTGGCGACGGCCGCCCGCACCATGCGCAGCGCCTCCTGGTCGTCCTCGGCGAAGTGATCGGCGACGCCGGATTCCTCCGTGTGGACCCGAGCCCCGCCCAACTCTTCGGCCGAGATGTCCTCGCCCGTTGCGGCCTTCACCAAGGGTGGGCCGCCCAGGAAGATCGTGCCCGTCCCGTTGACGATGATCGACTCGTCGCTCATCGCGGGCACATATGCGCCGCCTGCCGTGCACGATCCCATCACCGCGGCGATTTGTGGGATGCCCTTGCCCGACATTCGGGCCTGGTTGTAGAAGATGCGACCGAAGTGGTCTCGGTCGGGAAAGACGTTGGCTTGCTCCGGCAGAAAGGCGCCCCCGGAATCGACCAGGTAGACACACGGCAGGCCGTTCTGTTCCGCGACCTCTTGGGCTCGTAGATGCTTCTTCACCGTCAGCGGGTAGTACGTGCCGCCTTTCACCGTGGCGTCGTTGGCGACGATCACCACGTCCCGACCCGACACTCTGCCCACGCCCGTCACGATCCCGGCGGAGGGAGCATCGCCGTCGTACATCTCAGTGGCGGCCAGTTCGCTCAACTCCAGGAAGGTGGAATCGTCGTCGATCAGGGCGTCCACCCGTTCGCGTGCCGGCAGCTTGCCGCGCGACCGATGTCGCTCCATCTGCGCCTCGCCGCCGCCTAGCTGGACCGCGTCGCGTCGCGAGCGCAACTCCTCCACGAAACCGCGCATCTGTTCGGCGTTCTCCGCGAAGCGCTTGCTGCTCGGGTCGACTCGCGTGCGCAGGACCGGCACATCCTCGACGGCCATCACGGGCTCCTCACTTGTCGGCGCGTTCAGTCCGGCGCGCGCATAAACTGCGATCGTCGAACGGGTTTAGGGGAGGATACCGATGGCTTCCAGCGATACCAGTGGCAGTCCAGATCCGAGTGAGGAATCGTTGAACGGCAAGACCGTGCTGGTGACCGGGGCCAACTCCGGGATCGGCTACGAAACTGCGCTGGGCCTTGCCGCGATGGGGGCTCGGGTGGGTATGGTCTGCCGCAATCGGGCCAGGGGTGAGGCGGCACAAGAGGCGATCAAGTCGTTAGCCGGCAGCACCGCGGTCGACCTGTTCATCGCCGACCTCGGCTCGCAAGCGGAAATCGCCCGGCTGATCGACGAGGTGGGCACGGCCTACGGCCAGCTCGACGTGTTGGTCAACAACGCCGGGGTCATCCTCCTCTCGCGCGAGACCTCGGCCGACGGCTACGAACTGACGCTGGCGACTAACCACTTGGCGCCCTATCAGCTCACGATTGGGCTGATCGACCGACTCAAGGCCGTCGACCAAGCTCGGGTGGTCACGGTCTCGTCCATGGTGCACCAACGCGCGCAGATCCACTTCGACGACCTGCAGTTGGAACGCAAGTACGGCGTGATGCGGTCCTACGGCCAGTCGAAGCTGGCAAACATCCTCTTCGCCAGCGAGTTGGCGAAACGCACTCAGGACAGTGGGATTATCTCGACATCAATCCACCCCGGAGGCGTCGCGACGAACTTCGGGCGCTACAACCCGGGCATCCGCGGCGCCATCTGGCGCGGCCTGACGACGCTGAGCAAGGTCGCGATGCGTAGTCCGGAGAGGGGCGCCGAGACCGTCGTCTGGCTCGCGTCCTCGCCCGACGCGACTGCCGACAACGGAGCCTATTTCGTCGATCGCAAGGTGAAGCAGCCGTCCAAGCGTGCCCGCGACTCGGAGATCGCGCGTCGATTGTGGGACGTTAGCGCGGAGCTGACCGGCGTCGATTTGCCTGCCTGATCCGATGCGCGTCGGACGCTAGTCCTTCAACTCGTACTTCGGCATACGTGACCATTTTTCCGTGGGCGGGTTCTCCTGTATGCCCGAAGCCCGGTCACGGTGGTTCTTCGCCAGCTTCTCGCCCCGGCGGATGATCTTGCGCTCCGCGGCCAGCTTGGCGCGCTGCAGCTTGGAGCGCTCCGTGTTCTTCGTGCGACGCTTGCCCGGCGTCATCGCGACGCGCCCCTCCCGCTGCAACTGCGCAAGATGGGTGCGCACGTTGCCGTCGGCCGCCCGTCGGAGCCGCTTGTCGACGTTGGGGTACATCTCTTCCATGATCTGCCACGAGGTGACCGGATCGCCGCGCTCCAAGACCGCCAGGATCTGGTCCTCGCGCATGTTGCGAT
>CAUYZA010000223.1:0-5375 GCA_963577225.1 Dehalococcoidia bacterium
GCTGGGCGGGTTGGTGAGTGCGCCGATGGTCGTCGTCTCTTCGCTCAAACGGTCCTTCTCGTGAACGGGCGCGAGTATATCATCGGCTCCCCAAGACGCTGCGGAAGCAGGCGGGAGGCGGTCTGATGGCGCAGCGTGTCGTCGTAGCGATGAGCGGGGGCGTGGACTCCTCGGTGGCGGCCGCGTTGCTGGTAGAGCAGGGCTACGACGTCGTCGGGATCACGATGCGACTCTGGACGGAGGCGCGACCGGAGGCCTTCAGCGGCAAGACCCTCTGTTGTGGGATTGAGGACATCGACGACGCCCGCCGCGTCGCCCAGAAGCTCGATATCCCGCACTACGTCGTCAATCTGGAGCAGCCCTTCAAGCGCTTCGTGGTTGATCGCTTCGTCGACGACTACGCCAATGGGCTGACGCCCAACCCCTGCCTCAACTGCAACACCTACATCAAGTTCGACCTGTTTCTGGAGCGCGCGCTGGCGCTGCAAGCCGACTACATCGCGACGGGCCACTACGCCCGCCGCGTCGACGCCGCCGACGGCGTGCAGCTGCATACCGCCGTGGATCCGCAGAAGGACCAGTCCTATGTGCTCTACACGCTGACCCAGGCTGCGCTGGATCGTTGCCTCTTCCCCATTGGAGAGCTGGTTAAGTCTGATGTGCGGGCGATCGCCGCCCGCCACGGCCTTGCCGTGGCCGAGAAGCCGGACAGCGCCGACATCTGCTTCGTGCCGGGCGGCGACTACCGAGAATTCGTGAGCCGCAGCGTCGCGGACCGTCCCGGCGCGATCATCGACCGCGACGGCTCGGTGTTGGGAGAGCATCGCGGCGTGCAGCACTTCACCGTGGGGCAGCGCCGCGGGCTTGGCGTCACGACCGGCGAGCCGACGTTCGTGACCTCGCTCGACGCGACGACCAACGTTGTCAGGTTGGGGCGTGAGGAAGACCTGGCCTGCACTGCGTTCCGCACCGCCGACACGCGCTGGTTCGTCGCGCTGCCCGTCGAGGGTCTGGATGTGAACGTGCGGGTTCGCTACCACGGCGCGGAGTTGGCCGGTCGCGTGACCGCGACAAGCTCGGACGGGGCAGAGGTGGCGCTGGATCGACCAGCGCGCGCCGTGGCGCCGGGGCAGGCGGCCGTGTTCTATGTTGGCCAACGCGTCGTCGGGGGCGGTACGATCCAGCCTGCGCGGGACGCGTGAGCGGGGCAACAGTGGTCGCCAGAGACGCCCAGAGGCGATGGTATACTCGCGTCCCTTCCAGCATGAACGTCAAGATCGGGCTGTGGGCGGTATGGCTGATCTGTCGACGGTGACCGATATCCGCGATGTCGTGATCATCGTTTTCGGCATCGTCGGACTCGTGGCGCTCACCCTCTCGATCCTCTTCACCGTCCTGATCGGCTGGGGCCTGCTCAAGCTGATCCGTGTTTCGCGTAGCACGGTGAAGGACGGCGTCGCCCCGGCATTAGAGAACGCGGCGGAGGCGGCTCGCGGCATGCGGGGCACGGCGGAGTTCGTGGAGGAGTCCGTCGTCAGTCCGATCATCCGCGTCTATGGGCTGTTCTCCGGTCTGCGGCGCGGCTTCAGCGTGCTCTCGCGAACCCGCAAAGACTGATGCAGCGGGAGCGAACGAACTGATGGGTCTGCGACGTGGGGTGCTGCTGGGCTTCTTGATGGGTGCGATCGCGGTCGTGACGAGTCGGCGCGCGAAGGACGAAGTCGATACGCTCGGTAGCGGCGCGAATAAGCAATTCAAGGAACTGCTGGACGAGGCGTGCAGCGAGGCGAGAGCAGAGCGCGGGGCAACGGAACAGCGTTTGCGCCGCCGCTTCACCATCGCCCGCGAGAGTGGCCACTTGCCCGACGAGAGCGACGCGCCTTCGCAGTAGCTTTGTCGCGGACGTGCAGGTTTTCGGGCGACCGGTTCCGTCGAGCAGGTTCGGAGTAGGACCGTTGGTATACTCGATCCCCGTTGGAGAGGTGTCCGAGTGGCCGAAGGAGCCGATCTCGAAAATCGGTAGGCGTTGACGCGTCTCGCGGGTTCGAATCCCGCCCTCTCCTCCATCCTGCAACCAGTCAGTCGATAGGGTGTTCTCGCCGGGATCGTGCTTGTCGGGCGAATGGCGTTCGGGTCCCGGCGCGGGAGCGATCGAGTCAACTGGCGGGCCAGCATCGATTCGGAGAGGTGTCCGAGTGGCTTAAGGAGCACGCCTGGAAAGCGTGTGGGGGCTTGTCCCCTCGTGGGTTCGAATCCCACCCTCTCCGCCACCTTTTGGTACTGCCCCGCGACACATTCAGAGCCATCCGGCGCCCGAGGCAGAGACGCCCGTGGATCGTGTGGGATCGGGCCTCGCAGGACGGCATCCGCCGCACGAACGGCCGCTCGACGCACCGGCCCCTGGCGAGCTATTGGCGGGGCAGACCCAGGCCGCGAGTGGCGATGATGCCGCGCTGAATTTCGCTGGTGCCACCGGCGATGGTGGAAGAAACGGTCGTCATGTAGCCATGGGCCATGGCGCCACGTCGCGCGCGACGGTACTCGCTCTTGCGATCGTGGATTTGCCCGTAGAGGCTGCCGATCTTCGTGTCCGTCAGGGCCATGCGCTGGTTCAGCTCGCTGCTGAAGAGCTTGGCGGCGGAGGCTTCGTAGTTGGGGATTAGGCCCTGTGACTGCATCGTGACGACGCGGTACGAGAGCATCGTGAGGACGTTGGCTTCCACCGCGCGTTCGGCGATCTCGCCGCGCAGTCCGACGTTGTTCTCCGTCGCGCGGACTTCCTTGGCGAAGTTGGCCATCTTCTCGACCGACTGCATGATGCCGACCGCGGAGCCAATCCCCGAGCGCTCGAAGTCGAGCGTCGTCACACCCACGTACCAGCCGCGATTCTCTTCGCCGATGCGGTTTGCGACGGGCACTCGTACGTCCTCGAAGAAGACCTCGTTGAAGTTGGCCTCACCGGTCATCTGCGTCAGCGGCCGCACGGTGACGCCGGGGGAGTCCATCGGCAGGAGGAGGTAGGAGATGCCGCGATGCTTGGGCGCGTCCGTGTCGGTGCGGACGAGGCAGAACATCCAGTTGGCCATCTGGGCGCCGGAGGTCCAGATCTTCTGGCCGTTGAGCACGTAGTCGTCGCCGTCGCGCACGGCGCGGGTCTGGAGCGATGCGAGATCGGAGCCCGATCCGGGCTCACTAAAGCCTTGGCACCAGATCGACTCGCCCGAGAGGATGCTGGAGAGGTGTTCCTTGCGCTGCTCCTCGGTGCCGTGAGCGATGATCGTGGGGCCCGCCATCATCACGCCCATGCCGCCGGCGGGAGGCACGCGATGCTCGGCGAACTCCTGGTTCATGACGAACTGTTCCAGCACGCCCAGACCGCCGCCGCCGTACTCTTCCGGCCAGGCCGGGGCGATCCAGCCCTTGCTGGCCACCTTCTTGCGCCACTCGCCCATCGCCGTCAGGAACCCGCCTTCGCTGCGGTCGCCCCGGCGGGCGCTTAGCGACCCGTCGTTGTCGCTGTGGCGGCGGAAGTAGTCGGGCGTCACAGAGTCGAGGAAGTTCCGCACCTGGGTGCGGAACTCCGCCATCGCTGTGGTGTCGTTGAACTGCATAACACGCTCTCCCGCGCTGGGAAGCCAAGGAATCTTGAGTGTTGTTGAGGGTATCTGAGGGCTGGGAGCGCGGCAACGAATCCCGGCGCTCGGCTGGGCCGTGACCGGCGCGCGAGGCTCGTCTACGCTCGGCGCAATGAGACGCCCCGTCGCCTCAGTAGCCGGACTGTTGCTGGTCGTTTTGCTCGGGTTCACCCAATCCGGGACGGATCAGGCGTCTCTGCGCGGGCAAGTCCTGTCGGCGCCGGTGATTAGCCCGATCGGCAGCGGCTGGTCGTTTCTGGTCAATCTCGGACCGGCCGTCGATCCGGCGACACTGCTCGATCCGATCGACGACTGGGTCACCTCCGCCTTCACCTTCGACGCGGCCTCTGACAGCTTTCGCTCGTACCGATCGGAACTGCCGCAGTTCAGCAGCCTGCAGACGATCGAGTCTGGTCACGCGTTCTGGGCCTTCTCGCCGGCCGACCGACTGCAGGGCGATGTCACGTTCTGGCAGCAGCCGGCGGGCGTCCGCGACCTGGCGGTGGCGTTGCTCCCCGGCTTCAACCTCGTGCCCTGGACGGGATCGGATGGGGTCCTGATGAGCGAGGCGGTGGCAGGGCTGCCGGTCGTGCGCGCCTACCGCTGGGATCCCGTCGCGCAGGCTTTCGTGACCTGGAACCCGGCCTTGCCCCTAGGTCTCCAGATCGACTTCACCTTGGAGTACGGCGAAGGACTCTGGATCGACTTGGGTGGCGACGCCGCCCAGGTCTGGCAACAGTCTTGAAGCTCACGAGCCGGCTGACGCGCGGAACTCGGTTGTTGGCGGGAGACGGCGGCGCATACATTCGATCGCGGCGTCGGTTTCGTCGATCAGGAGAAAGCGACGCCCGAGCGTCGTAGCGGCGTCGCCCACGGTGCCGCTACCCGCGAACGGATCGAGCACGAGATCTCCTGGGTTGCTGGAGGCTGCGATAATCCGCTGCGCCAGCGCGACGGGCTTTTGCGTGGGGTAGCCGGTCTTCTCGGCGCCGCTGGTGGGCACGATCGTGTGCCACCAGACGTCGGTCGGCAGCTTGCCTTTGGCCGCCTTCTCCGGGCCCACGAGCCCGGGCGCCATGTAGGGGATGCGATCGATGTCGTCCTGATTAAAGGTCTGCGCGCCGAGCGTCTTCACATAGAGCAGGATCGTGTCGTGTTTGGCGGGCCAGCGGCGCTTGGGCCGGCCGCCGAAGTCGTAGGCCCAGATGATCTCGTTGAGGAACGCTTCGCGACCGAAGATCGTGTCGCAGAGCACCTTCACGTAGTGCACCTCGCGCGAGTCCAGGTGCAGATAGAGCGCTCCGGCCTCGCTGAGCAGCCGCTGCATCTCCACGAGCCGCGGTTCGAGAAAGGCGAGGTAATCGTCGTGGCGGTCGCTGTACGTCGTCTGGCCCTGGACCTCACTGCGATAGCGACGGCCCTGGAATCCGGTTCGGTCGCCGTCGGGATCGGCGACGGTGCGTAGCGTCGTCCGACGCTGGGTGGTGCCCGTGTTGAAGGGCGGATCCGTATAGATCAGGTCCACGCTGCCACTCTCAAGCTCGCGCAGCAGCGGAAGGTTGTCGGCGTGATAGACGACGCCGGGCGGCGGCACGCGCCCCGTCCGCTCAGGCGTCCGGCAGCTGGCGTGGCAGCGCGGACTCGTCCTCTTCGGCGTCGCCGCGCCGGCCCCGGTCGTAGCGGCGCTGCTCTTCCTCTTCCCGCTTGCGGGTGCGCTCGTACTCGAGCTCCTCCAGCTCC
>CAUYZA010000224.1:0-5340 GCA_963577225.1 Dehalococcoidia bacterium
CGAACATCTCGAGCGGTCCAAAAACGTCAAGCAATTCGAATCCGTCGAAGAGGACGACGCCGAGGATCTTCGGTGTGGCCTGCTCGTCCCGGGGATTCTCCGACATGTGGGCTCCTTCCGAGCTAGCGACGAACCGTTTCGAGTTCGACATCAGTGATCTTCCGCGTGTTCACGATCAAGGAGATGCTCCACCTGCCCCGCTCGATGAAGGTGAGCGGAATAATCGCGACGTTCCAGGGGGGCTCGACCGGTTGCGTCAGCTCATCGATCCCCCGCAGCCCTTGGCCAGTTTGGTTGAGGATGCGCACGAAGATGTGGTCGGCCTTCTGGACTTCGTTGACTTCGAGCCGGACGAAGAACTCCTGATCAACGAAGATCGGGCCGGTGACGGGGACGAGGATCGGCTTGTCGGGATCATCCAGGTCGACGGCCAAACCAAGCGTGGCGTTGCCACCCGGACCGCCGAGACCGCAGCCCGCGAGCAGGAGCGCCATTGCGAGAAGGAGGGTCGTTGCCAGCGGAAGCGCGACGGAGGCGCGGCGGCCCCGTGTCGTCATCGAGGACGCCGCCAGAGCCACCAGTAGCCGCCTGCCGTCGATGCGAAGCCGGTGGTCGCGAGCAATGGCAGGAGGGGGCGCACTTCGACGATGAGCGGCGGGTGGATCAGGACCGCGGCGGCGACCGCCAAGGCGAAGAGCAGGCCGCTGAAGATAGCGTAGCCGATCCAGCGGTCGCGCCGGGAAAGGGGCGGCGTGTCCGGGGGCGCATCTGGTACCAGCAGCGGCGCGCGGGCCGGCGGTTGGGGCGACTCGAAGCTCAGATAGGGCGCCCGGGAGGGTCGGTCTCGCTCGCGCATGTCAACAGTATAGGAGCGACGGCGGGGACGCATTGCGTCACAATGCGTCGATGACCGATCTCGACGCCACCCAGGAGCCCGAGCAACCGTCCGATCCGACCTTGGGCGAGGCGGCACCCGCCTACTCGGAGGTGGTCGCGCAGCTAGCCGGGGCGACGGAGGGAGTCGCGTCCACTGGAGCGATCGCGGACTGGCGCGAGGCGAGCGGCGGCAAGCTAGCCGTCGTCGTGGGCGACGCGGGTGTGGGGAGCCTGGCAACGTTGTACGGGGCGATCAGCGAAGCGGTGCACGTGAGCGACCGTCACGCGCATCGCTGGCGCGAGCGGATTCGGATGGTTGGGCACCCGCTGGAGCCAAGTCGGTTCGCCGGGGCGGTTGGCGCCGAGGCGTGGGACGGGCCCGCCCAGACATCGATCTACGCGGCGGCGGCGCGGGTGGCGAGTGCGGGAGCAATAGTGCTGGAGGCGCAGTCGGGTTCGGCGTTCTGGGACGACCCGCTCACCGCCGACCTGGTGATGGTGGCCAACGGTGACGACGCCGGGCGGCTGAGCGAGCAGTTGGCGCTGTCACTGTCGACATCGAGCGCGGTGTTCATGGCGCCGCAGCGCGAGTCGATCGCGGACGCTGTACGCGAGGTGGCGGGGCAGGCTGGAGCATCCCTGCATGAGGTGGCGACGGAGTGCAAGCTGGGCAAGATCCAGGAGACGGCGGACAGCCAGAAATTCACGATCGAGACATCGACTGCCACGGGCGGAGGCCGCTTCGACGTGGAACTGCCGGCCGCCGGGGCGCACCAGCGCACGAACTTCGCGGCGGCGTTGCTGGCGGCGGGCGAAGTCGAGCCGCCGCAGATTGGCCTAGGGCTGAAAACGCTGCGGATGCCGCTGCGGTTCGAGTCGATCAAAACGTCGCCGTGGGTGATCGTCGATGGAGCCGCTTCGCGGCCGGCCTACCGGGCGCTGGTGCGGACGGTGGAGGCGGTGCTCGATCCGCGCGGCCTGCTGGTCTTGGCCACCGTGGACGGCGCGTCAGACTTGGGGATGCTGGCGCAGACGGTCTCGGACCTGAGCGGGGAGGCGCGCATCGCGTACCGCGAAGCGGATCGCGTCGCCGCCGATGAGCTGGCGGAGCGGCTGAGGGAGCGTCGGGTAGGGGTGCAGTTAGCGGGGGCGCCGGGCCCGGCGCTGGATCAGATGATGAGCGGGGCTGGGTCGAAGGACACGGTGCTGATGTTCGGATCGCGGCGGGCGACGTCGGAGGCGCGGGGGTATTTGCTGGGGTTGGAGGAGGACCCGCGTTAGCGGATCGAATCGCCGATCCCGTGTGGTCGAGAGCAGATGGCGTAGAGTCGTTGCAGCGGGGACATCCTGCTTCACGGGGGAGGGGCTCATGACGTCTCGCTTCGACGGATTCACGGAGTCGGCGCGCCAGGTCCTGACGTTGGCTCAGACAGAGGCGATCGGCTTCGACCACAACTACATCGGTGCGGGGCACATTCTGCTGGGCCTCGCAGAGCAGGATGAATGTGTGGCGGCCAAGGTGCTCAGCGAACTCGGCGTGGCGCCCGCCGCGGTACGCACAGCGATCGAGTTCGTCGTCGGTCGGAGTGACGCGACGGAACTCCGCGACGACTTGGGACTCACGCCGCGCGCGGAACGTGCGCTGCAGATAGCGGCGGATGAGGCGGGGCAAGACGGAGTCGGCACGGAGCATCTACTGCTCGGGTTGGTGCGAGAGGGCAGCAATATCGCGGCCGGCGTGCTGGCGGAACTCGGCGTCGACATCGACGGCGTGTGCGAGGCGAGCGCGATCCAGCGCAACTAGACGGTCGCGACGGCGCGATTACGGCACGATCTCGGGTGTTGGAGAGCCGGAGTACCTAGTCCTGCGGGTAGCGCCAGGGTTCGGGCTGGTCGGCGTCTTCATCGATCGTCCACATCGGCAGGCTGAGGCCGGGCGCGACGTCCTTGAAGACCATGCGCATGCGGGTGCCGATGCCGACCTTGGCAACGACGTCGGGTGGGGCCAGGTCGCCGTCGGGGGTGGCGGTGTTGCCGGTCACGCGCAGGGCGATCTCGGGTTCGGGCTCACCGAGTTGGGTGTCGAGATCAACGATCAGGATCTGGTAAGGGGTTTTCTCCTGCAGTTGGGGCTGGATAGCGTGATGAACCTCACCGTAGGAGTGGACCGCGCCCTTGCCCTCGACGGGAACCCAGTCGAAGTCGGCGGCGGCGCACCAGGGGCAGGCGGTGCGAGGCGGATAGACGAGCAGGCTGCAGGCGTTGCACTTCTGCAGGTGGAAGTCATGGTCGGCGCAGTGTTGGAAGTAGGTCAGGTTGTCCCCATCGTTGTCGTTGATGCGGAGGTTCATTCCGAAGTATTCGCCTTCGACGGGCATGGCAGTTTTTCCTATCGCTTTGGCAGCTAGCCTTTTCGCATCACGAGAGCGGACGCGGCGGCGGGGTAAGCCCAGCCGAGGTTCGCCGTGAGGTTGACGTCCTGCTTCTGGCGACAGGCGCCTTCCGTGGGTCCAGGGGTTTCGTAGTCGTAGGTGTGCTGGCGCACGCCGTCGGCGTCGACGGGGCAGTAGTCGTCGACGGTGCCGCGCAACTGGCGCACGTTCTCGATCACCATGTTCATGCCGTGCGTGTAGACCTCGCAGAGGTGACCGCCGCTGGTGTTGTTGGGACGCGCGCCGCCGAGCTGAATCGTGCCGTCGCTGATGTAGCCGCCGATCTCGCCGGGCGGGCAGAAGCCGTAGTCCTGGAGTTGGAGAGCTGTCGTGAACGTGAACGCGTCGTACGAGCCGGTCAGATCCATCTCTTCCGGACCGTGGCCGGAATTCGGCCAGATGATGTCCTTCGCGTAGTAGGCCGCGACGCGAGAGACCGGACCGTACTGGTAGTGCAGGGTGATGTCGTTGCCAGGCTTGCAGCAGCGACCGACAACGCCGAGGACGCGGGCCGGGGTGTTCTTGTAGTCGTAAGCCCGCTCCGCGCTGGTGACGATGATGGCCGTGCCGTTGTCGGTCTCGACGCAGCAGTCGAGCAGGTGTAGCGGTTTGACGATCATGCGGCTGTTGAGCACGTCGTCCACCGACATGCGGTTCTTGTAATAGGCCTTGGGGTTCTGTGAGGCGTGGCGGCTGTGGGCGACCTTGACGTGCGCCAGTTGCTCCGGCGTCAGGTTGTAGTCGTGCATGGCACGCATGAACGTCTGGCTGAAGTTCTGGCCGGCGCTGAACCAGCCGTAGGCGGCGTTGTGCAGTCGATCGCCAGCCAGCGGAGCGGCAGCGCGGGCACCGGTGCCGCCAATGCGAACCTCGGTGAAGCCGTTCATGGCGCGGTAGAGCACGACGGTTTTGCACATCCCCGCCTCGATCGCGCCGATGGCGAGACCGACCAGGTTCTCGATCGAGGAGCCGCCGCCAAAAATGTCGGTGTAGAAATTCAGCCGGATGCCGAGGTCCGCGGCGACGGGCGGCGACGGGGTAGAGTCGTTGCCGGAGTACGACATCATGCCATCGATCTCGCCCGGCCCGATGCCCGCGTCCTCCATGGCGTTGCGGATCGCCCAGGTTGCGAGCTTCCGGGTAGTGACGCCCGAGCCGCGCGTGTACTCGGTCTCACCGATTCCGATGATGGCGTACTTGTCGCGCAGGAAGGCGGGCGCCGTGGTGTCGACGTCGGTCGTCATTGGTCCTCCAGACGTGTAACGGGGAGGCAGGCTAGCGCACTTCGTGGGCAATCGCTGGGGGACGGCGTGGGTTCGCGTTCCCGTTGCCGTGCGGCGTCGGTCCTCATCCGCGCGAGATGATCGTCCCCGGCGCCCGCCGTCTATGCTCTCAGCGTTGAAGTAGATGCTGGGCGGAAGAGGGTTTCGATGCGCCACCAGAGGGTTTTGGCAGGGTGTGATGAAACTGCGGCGAGCCGGGCGGCAGGTGGAGCCTCCGTCGAAGCGCAACAGGCCGTCTTGGCGTCGCAGGGGGTCTTCGTCGACGATCCAGCGCAGGTCCGCTACCTGTCGGCGCTGGACACGGCGTGGGATGAATTCACCGGGCGCGATGCAGCAGCGGCTCGAAAGCGGGCCAAACGATCGGGACGCGTTGTTCCGAAGCACGCTGGAGGCGGGCGCCGGAACGGCGGGCGCCGCGGTGCGGGCGGCGGCGGCCGAGATCAATCCACCAAGCGGCTACGAGGCCGACTTCGCGGCTTTCAATGATTACCTGGCGGCTACCGTCGATGCCGATGTGCGCTACGCAGCCGCGGCGGAGGCGAAGGATCTGGTCGCGCTGGCCTTGGCCCAGCGTGGATCTGACGTTCGCTGAGGTGCGGGCCAGAGGGCGGCTGGAGCCCACGACATGTCGCGTCATCTTCGGGTCCAGTTGCCCGCCGGCACCGGAGGCAGACGCCGACGCGTACGAGCGGGCGCTGCGTCTTGAGGTGGACGAACTGGCGGGCGGCTTGAGCCGAGTCGGGCAGTTG
>CAUYZA010000225.1:0-5306 GCA_963577225.1 Dehalococcoidia bacterium
GAACTCCGATCAGCACGGCGCTCCTCCATCAAGCAGTCGTTCGCACCTGCCAAGAGATATGGATTTAGGCGCCGACCGTCAATTCTGCCAAGTGGGATCCCGGACCGTGCGAGGGCGGAGCGATTCGCCAGATCTAGCCCTCAGCTACTTGTCGTCCGCCATGCTGATGCTTCTCCCCGACCCAACTCGCTCCAGACCGAGCGGTCCGTCGAATCGGGACACCCGTAGGGAACATATCTCATCGGAACTCGAGGCGTGGTCGAGCCGGCTGGCCCCGGAACGAGCTACCTCTCAGCCACGCTGATCATGACGGGCCGGCTCCCGCTGTTGTAGATGAAGAGCCCGTCCAACCGCTGCAGCGTACTCAGGGAGTTGACGAAGTCTGGGACGCCAGGCCTGTAGCTCAGCCAGCGCTGGGCGGACGCGTCGAGTGGACGATGACTGATCGGCGAGCAGCTCAGCGCCCTCTCGAAACCAGGCTCCCAGCTCAACGCTAAGACGGGCCCTCCTTCCCAACGGGATGGGGGCAACGTGCGGCTCGCCTTCACGGGGCCCGATGGCAGCGGTTTCTGCTCATAGCCCCTTCTGGCGGCGCGGATCTCCGTGTCGGGCGCTCGCGCGCCTGGTCCCACGTCCATCGAACACGGGCCGATCGTCGTGCTGTGCAGCGCGTCGCTCAGACATTGCGGGCACGCTTCAAGGCTCGAACAACGCTTCCGGTTCCTGGCCGGGGGGGCGTTGTTCCTCTATCCTCCCGCCGACACAGCTTCGCCGCGGCCGGCTGGGGCAGAACTGCCCCACGGACCCCCGGCGCCGTTGACTGCCCAGGGAGTACTGCATGCCGTTACAGGTACGGGACTTCATGCCCGGCGATCTTGAGTTCCAAATGTTCGTGCTGGACGAGCTCGCCGACGAGCTGATCGAGCAAGGTGCCGACGTCCTGAAGTTGACCATCGGCGTGCCCGAGCTGCCGATCCCGCTGCCCGTCCTCGAGCGCATGATCGACTCTTTGCACGACCCCGAGTTCGTACGCCGCGTCTATCCCGAAGGCCTGCCAGAGCTACGCGAGGCGATCGCCGGCTTCTACAACCGCCGCCACGGCGCCAACGTGGCGGCCGAGAACGTGATCGTGAACACGGGCACCTCGCCGATCTTCCGCAACATCTTCCAGCTGTTGGCCGGTCCCGGCCTTGAGATCCTGATTCCGCGCCCCTACTACGCGCTCTACCTCTACTGCGCGACGCTGGCCGGCGCGACGGTCAAGTTCTACGACATCGATGTCGACACGAAGCGCGTCGACATGGACTCATTCCGACGCGCGTTCTCGCCCGAGCGAACGTCGCTCGTCGTGATCAATTCGCCGGGTAACCCGATCGGCAACCTCGTCTCGCCGGACGAGCTGCGCGAGATTTATAAGGTCGTCGACGGGCAAGCCTACGTGCTCAACGACGAGATCTACAACAACACGCTCTTCTATGAGGACTTCCACTCGCCCCTGGCGCTGATCCCGGAAGCTGCTGCGACGACGATCGTCACCAACAGCTTTTCCAAGGGTTACCGCATGTACACGAAGCGGATCGGCTTCGCCATCCTGCCCGCCGAGCTGCAGACCCACCTGCGCGTGATCCAGCAACACACCCTGCTCTGCACCGATCCCGTCTACCAAGCGGGGATGATCGTCGCACTCGACGACGAGGACAGCCCCGCCGAACTGAGCCGCGTCTATCAGGCGCGAGCGGAGTACACGACGCAGCAGCTGCAAGGCAGCGGCTGCGAGCCGATCGCGGCCGAAGGGGGCTTCTACGCGATGCTGCGCTGCGCGGATTGGAACGCGGCGCACAGCTTCGACTCGTCAAAGGAGCTGGCACGCGACATTCTCGAACGTGTGCATGTGGCCGTGGTACCCGGGACCGACTTCGGTCTGCCTCAAGATCTGCGTCTCGCCTTCTGCAACGCACGCTATGAGGAAGGCATCGACCGTCTGCGGACCTACTTCAGTGGCTCCTCAGTGACCGGACAGGCCGGCGAGCGCACCGAACGCGCCGGTGCATTGGGAGGCGGCCGTTGACTGAAACCGCCGAGACCACCGAACCCGCCAGTCAAGCGCCGGATCTCCGGCGCGAGACCGGCAGCGGGGCCAGCGTGCCGGTCGTCGTACGCCGGGCGGTGATCCTTGCCGCCGGCCGTGGAGACCGCTTGCAGCCGCTGACCAACCACCTACCCAAGTGCCTGGTTGAGGTGAACGGCGAGCCTCTGCTCTCGCGCGCGCTCCGCGCGCTGGCCGCCTGTGGCTTGCAAGAAGCCACGATCGTGATTGGCCACCTGGGTGAAGTGATCCGTGAGCGCATCGGCGATCACTTCGCCGGGCTTGAAATCCACTACGTCGACGCGCTGGACTACGACACGACCAACAACATCCGCTCGCTCTGGGACGCCCGCGACTACTTCGACAAGGACATCCTGCTGCTCGAAGCCGACGTGATCTTCGACCGCGAGGTGATCGAGGCGCTCGTGTGTCAGCCCGGCAGCAGTATTGCGGTGGCGCCATATCACTCCGCGTTGTCAGGTACTGTCGTGCGCCGCGGCGAGCAGGCAGAGGTGGTCAGCTTCCATCTCGGCGCCGACCAGCGCGCCGGCTTCGATCCGGCGGGCAGCTACAAGACCGTGAATATCTCCCTGCTACGCGCCGGCTTGCTGCGGGACCAACTTCTGCCCCGGCTCGACCGGTTGATCGAAGACGGGCAGGTGCAGGAGTACTACGAGCGCACCTTCCGCGACTTCGTCGCCGACGGCTCCGTTGCCGATCTCGCCGCCGTCGACGTCTCCGCTAGTCGCTGGTACGAGATCGACGACCAGCGCGACCTCGAAGCCGCCGAGTTCCTCTTCCTCAACCGCGACTCGCAGTTCGACCGCATCCAGCACCTGCACGGCTCGTACTGGCGCTACGGGTTCGTAGACCACTCCTACCTCTACAACATGTACTTCCCACCCGACGCGATGCTGCAGGACCTGCAAGGCGACCTGCGTGAGATCGTAACCAACTACCCGGTGGGGCAGGCGGAGTGCGCGCGTCTGATCAGCGGCTGGACGGGTGCCGACCCAGACCAACTGGTCGTCGCCAATGGGGCGGCCGAGCTGATCAAGATTCTCGGCAACGAGTTCCTGGGCGACCTCGCTATCGCCACGCCGTCCTTCAACGAGTACGAGGAGGTGATCGCCGCGGACCGGCTGCATCGACTGCCACTCGCCGCGCCCAACTTCGACTTGGACCTGTCCGCCCTGGTTGCGTTCGCCATCGACCGTGGTTGCGACACGGCGGTGGTCGTCTCGCCCAACAATCCAACCGCGCGCTCGGTGCCACGCGACGACCTCCTGCGAGCCGCCAGCGAGCTGGAAGCACACGACTGCCGCCTGATCGTGGACGAGTCGTTCGTCGAGTTCGCGGGGGAGGGACTGAACGGAAGCGTCGAGCCGTTCTTGGAGGCGCACCCGAACCTTGCCGTGCTGAAGAGCATGAGCAAGATCATGGGGATCGCCGGCCTGCGCATCGGCTACCTGCGCAGCACCGATCGCGAGTTCGTCGATGCCCTCCGCGCGGAGCTGCCGATCTGGAACCTGAACGGACTGGCCGAGGCCTTTTTGCGCTCCGTGGGGCGTTACCGGCGTGAATTCCTGGAGAGCTGCGACCTGACCCGCGCCACTTCGATAGACCTCTACGAGCGCCTGCAATCGCTGCCGGGGCTCCAGCCGATCGAGCCCGACGCCAACTTCGTGCTTTGCAAACTCACGCCAGATTCGTCGGGCGAACCGCCCGACGCGCGATCCTTCGCACGCCGTCTCTACGTGAACCACAACATCCTGATCAAGGACTGCAGTACGAAGTCGATGCCGGACGCCAACCACTACCTGCGCATCGCGGCCCGCACCCCCGCGGAGAACCGGCAGCTCGTGGACGCTCTGCGGCAGCTTCTGTAGGCAGTAAGGCGCGGAGCCAGCGGAGCGAGATGACGCAACCGATCGACCCCGGCGAGGCCGAGACCGCCGCCTTGATGGACGCGCTCGAGCGCAGCATCCCGCCGATGAACACACCCGATGCCGAGCGCCTGCTGCGCGACGCCAAGCGGATCTTCGACGAGCAGGGCGTCGTCTTCTTCCTGCGCCAGGGCACTTGCTTGGGCGCGGTGCGTGACGGGGCGCTGATCCCGTGGGACGACGATCTCGACCTCGGCTCGATCATTGATGCGCATGGCTTCAGCGAGGAGATGATCGAACCGACCGCGCAAGCGCTCCGTGAGAGCGGCTGCTACGTGGATGTCAATCACGAGGGGCTGTATACGTCTGTCAGGATTTTCCGCGACCGCATCCGCATCGACTGGCAGTGCTACCGCGTCGTGCAGGGCACGATCGCGCACTATCCCGGCGTCCCGTTTCCGGCCCGGCTCTTCATGGAGCTGGCCGAGGTCGAGTTCCTGGACGAGATCTACCACGTTCCCAGCCCACCCGAGGAGTACCTGACCATCAAGTACGGCCCGGACTGGGTCACGCCGAAACGCGTCGGCTACGAGAAGGACGTGCTCGACAACATGCCCGCTGGCACGGTGCCCGGCCGAGCCGGCGGGCTGCGCCGCTTCCTCGCCGTCCACTTCCGGTCCAGCCACGCGGCGACGTTGCGCGTGCTCGACGCCGAGGGCGAATCGGTCTCGGGTGCGGAAATCCGTATCGCCGGGCTCGGCCGCTGCAAGTCGAATCGCCGCGGCTATGCGCGGTTCTACCTGCCCGGCCCGGATCACTACGCCGTCGTGGTGACCGTAGGCGGCCGCGAGGAGGTCCTCTACGAGGAGGCGCTTGAGCCCGGCAAGACCTACGTCTACCGGCCCGACCCGGACATCGAGGCCGGCCGCTACTTCATCCTGACTGAGGAGTGACCGTGCCATGCTCCGCCACGTCTTAGATGAAGGCCTCGTAGAACGCGCCCACCAGCACGCCGAAGATCAAGTGCAACATCAGGAAACCCATCGCGGTCGTGGCGCCCATCGAAAGAACGAAGGGGCCGGGGTTCTCCAGGCTGCCTGCTCGGACGAGGGGATGCATGACGGGCATCATCCCCAGCATCATCCCCGAGATCAGCCAATGCACCGCTCCGAAGAGCAGGCCCCAGAGCGGCAAGTCGGAGTGATCTCCGCCAGCTCGAACACGCCGACGTGTGCGAAGGTGAAGAGGACGCTGGCACCAGCGCTCATCGCGCCCATCAGATAGGCCATCGTCTTGTCGATCGGCGTAGGCATCATCGTGCCCAGCTTGACTGG
>CAUYZA010000226.1:0-5295 GCA_963577225.1 Dehalococcoidia bacterium
CCGGCGCCGGCGCAAAGCTGAGCTCCGCGGCTACTGCGCCGACTCGCCCCAGCGGTCGACGAAGGTGACTTCCGACCAGGGCATGCGCTGGACCGGGCCGAAGTTGCCCTTGGGGTAACCGAATGGCAGCAGCGCGCACGGTTCGACGTCGTCCGGCAGGTCGAGCAACTCGCGAAAGCCGTCCTCGCGCAGCTTGAACATGGTGACCAGCACGCCGCCGACGCCATGCGAGCGCGCGGCCAGCAACATGTTCTGCACGGCCGGGTAGATCGAGGCGTAGAGGCTCGCGTTGCTGGTCGCGACGGGCGGGTCGAGGGTGATGCGACAGACCATGACCAACAGGGGCGCGTCGCCGAGGGGGGTCGGCGGGCCCAGCTTGGCCGGCGGCTCGTCGCCGTAGCTCCCGGCCCGTTCAGTCCGAATCGCGTCGGCCAGCTCGCCGACCTTGGTTTTGATCGCGGGATCGCGGAAGACGATGAAGCGCCAGGGTTGGGCGTTGCCGCCTGAGGGCGCCAGTGTGCCCGCTTCAAGGATCGCGTCGACGACGTCCTCGGGGATCGGATCCGGCCGGTAGCGACGGATCGAGCGCATCGTGCGCATCGTGTCGAAGAGGCCCTCGGTCAGGTTCAGTTCAGCCATGTTGTCTTTCCTCGCGACCGCGCGGGAGTGTATCAGTCGAATTGGGTCGGTTGGGACGTTAGGCGGGCACGTGGGCGCGGATCACCCGTATGGGGAAGAGGCGTGGCGCACCGGCGATCTCGCGCACGTCGTCGATCGCCAGGCCGGATGCTTCGACGGTGGCCACGGTGTCGCGGGTGAGGTGGCAGCCGTCGCCAATGTGTTTCCAGACCGGCGTGATCCAGCGCTGCAGGTTGCTGGTGCGAGGGGAGGTCGATTGGACGTGCTCGAGCAGGCGCACGGTGCCGCCTGGCCGTACGACACGTTCCAGTTCGGCGAAGCCCGCCTGAGGATCGGGCACGGAGCAGAAGACGAGCGTGACCAGGGCATGGTCGAACGAGTCAGTCTCGAAGGGGAGCTTCTGGGCGTCGGCCTGACGCAGCGTGATCGGGATGGAGGCGTCGCGGGCCGGCTGTTCCAACTTCTTCATCATGTGCGGGCTGTAGTCGCTCGCTGTCAGGCTGACGCCCTCGGGGTAGTGCTTGAAGTTGACTCCGGTACCGGCCCCTACCTCGAGTACTTCTCCCGCAAGGCCATCAAAGAGCTTGCCACGCGCCTCCTTGATCGCGGTGGGCTCGCGCTCAGCCATGAAGCCGTGGATTTGGGCGAACAGCCAGGACGCCATATCAGTCTCCGCTCTCTGCGAGATCTGTCGCCGATTCAGCCTGAGCTCCAACCTGTGCTGGAGGGGTCGCTCCTGCGCCGCGGTCGAAGACGGTGAAGGTGCGGTGGAGTTCCATTTCGTAGTCGCGCACGGCCTGTGCGGCTTCGTCGTCGGTCCAGTCCAAGCGCTGCGCCATGATTCGCGCGACGTTGGGGGCGGCGGCGCGCCCCAAGTCGTGGGTCAGACCGACGGGGGTGCGACGCAGCAGCACGTCGCCGATGGTGCGGACGCCCTCGTGCTCCATGCCGTAGACGACTTGTGCCCCGATGTCGGGGTGGAGTGGGGAGATCGGTTCCGCAAGCTCGGGGTCGACCGCGGCATAGGCGGCGACGGCGGCGGCACGGTGGCCGTAGCGATCGCGCAGATTCTCCTGCGTCGCGGAGGGTAGGAACGAGACGCGGTCTGGTCCGCGTACGGGCAGCGCGCGCGGGCGGGCGAGTCGTTCCGTGGTGCCCAGCTTGTCGGCTACGGCGCTCGTCGCCTTGCGGGCGAGACGACGGGCGGTGGTCAGCTTGCCGCCAACGAGGGAGAAGAGGCCCTCGACGCCCTCGTCGCTGTGGTCGATCACGAATGAGCGTCGGGTGACGGCGCCTTCGGGCTGGTTGCCGCTGTTGTAGGGCAGAGGGCGGGCACCGCTGTAGCCATAGAGTACGTGCTCACGATCGACGCCGATGCCCGGCAGCAGGCGGCCCGCCTCCGCAAGTAGGTAGTCCACCTCCCAGGCTTCGGGGCGAGAGGCGGCGGCCTGATCGTCGACGCGGATGTCCGTCGTGCCGATGATGTGGTGGTCGAGCCAAGGCACGATGAAGATGTGGCGGCCGTCGGCGCGCGCGGTGGCGAGGATGCCGTGTCGCGGACCGCGGCCGTGCAGGTTGAGGACCAGGTGCGAGCCTTTGGTCGCGCCGATGCGGCGCTGGAGCCGTTGCCCCGTCGCCTCCAGCACGGCGTCGACCCATGGACCGGCCGCGTTGAGGATCACGCGCGCGCGGGCAGAATGGCGTTCGCCGGTGAGGACGTCGTGGTAGTCGACGCCCTGGGCGACGCCGTTGTCGACGATCACGAAGTCAACCGAGCTGTAGTTGCGTAGGTCGGCGCCGGCATCGCGCGCCTCGGCCAGATATTCCAGGCAGAGCCGCTCGGGCATGACGACTTGTGCGTCGTAGAAGAGGTAGGCGCTGCGCAGGTCCTGCGCCTCGATGGCGGGTTCCTGGCGGCGCAGTTCCTTGAGGCTGAAGCTGCGATGCCAGGGCGAGACCTTGCGTGGCGAGAAAAGGTCGTAGAGCAAGAGCCCGGTGCGGACGTACCAGCCCGGCCTTGGGTCGCCGCGATAGACCGGCAGCACGAACGGCATGGGCTTGACCAGGTGGGGTTGTTCGCGCAGCAGCGCCTCGCGCGACTGCAGCGCCTCGTGGACCAGGCCCGCGTCCCAGATCGAGAGCTGTGTCAGTGCCGTCTCGAGATAGCGCAGTCCACCGTGAATCAATTTGGTCGAGGCGGCGGTCGTGCCCGAGGCGAAGTCGCGCTGCTCAAGCAGCAGGATGCGATAGCCGCGGCGGGTCAGCGCGGAGGCACAGGCCGCGCCGTTGATGCCACCGCCGATGATGACGACGTCGTACTCGGGAGCGTCGGCCACGGCCTAGCTGCCTAACGCTATTGCGGCGTCGCGCGCCGCCTCCCAGCGAGTGTACGCCTGCTCGAGATCGCTGTTTGGGTCGAACTGCGCGGCCGGTTGCCAGAAGCGGCTGGTGGCTTGGAGGTCGGGCCAGAGGCCGGCCGACACGCCGGCCGTCAGCGCGGCGCCGAAGGCGGTCGTTTCGATCTCGGCGGGGCGCACGACGGGACGTTGGAGCACGTTGGCTTGGATCTGGAGCAGGAGGTCGTTCCGGGCTGCTCCGCCGTCGACGCGGAGTTGCGCCACGGCCGTGTCGCTAGCCGCCTCAAGCGCTTCGACGACCTCGCGCACACGGAACGCGATCGATTCCAGGACGGCGCGGGCGATCTGGGGCGCTCCGGTGCCGCGACTGATCCCGGCCAGCATCGCGCGGGTGTCCGGCTTCCAGTGGGGTGCGCCCAGCCCGGCGAAGGCCGGCACAAAGGCGACCCCCCCGCTGTCGTCGGTCGATTCAGCAAGCGTTTCGATCGCGGCGCTTTCGTCGATCAACTGCAGCTCGTCGCGTAGCCACTGCACCACGGCTCCGGCGGAGAAGACGCTGCCCTCCAACGCGTACGCGGGATCGGCGGTTGGCTGCCCGTTGGCGGCGACCGCGGGTGTCGTTAGCAGGCCCGGCACTGGGCCGGCGGCTTGCGTGCCGGTGTGTGCGAGCAGGAAGGCGCCGGTGCCGTAGGTGACCTTGGCTGGCCCGGGCGCGTGACAGGCTTGGCCGACCAAGGCGGATTGCTGGTCGCCCACGACCGACAGGATCGGCGCCTCGAAGCCGAGAGTCTCGGCCGACGCGAGACCGAACTCGGCGATGCTGGGACGCACCTCTGGCAGCATGTGGATCGGAACGCGCATCGCGGCGGCGAGCTCCGAATCCCAAGCCATGCGATGAATGTCGAACAGCATCGTGCGCGAGGCGTTGGTGCGATCAGTGAGGTGGAGCGTGCCACCGCTGAGCTTGGCCAGCAGCCAGCTGTCGACAGTGCCAGCCACCAGCTCTCCCGCTTCCGCACGAGCGCGGGCACCGGGAACCGAGTCCAGCAGCCAGGCGATCTTGGGCCCGCTGAAGTAGGCGTCGGCGACGAGGCCGGTGCGAGCCCGGATCGTGTTGCCGTGGGCGGCTTCAAGGTTGGCGCAAACGTCGGCGGTGCGGCGGCACTGCCAGCCGATTGCCGGACCGATCGGCGTTAGTGTCTCGCGTTCCCAGACGATGGTGGTTTCGCGCTGATTCGCGATCCCGATTCCCAGCAGGCGATCCTCGGCCGTGAGCGTCTCGTGCAGGACGGCGCGCGCCGCGTCGCGCTGGCTGCGCCAAATGGCTTCGGGATCCTGCTCCACCCAGCCCGGCTGCGGGAACTCGACGGGCAGGGGAATCTGGTGCACTGCAAGAAGCCGCGCCTCCTGGTCGAAGAGGAGCGCGCGGCTACTGGATGTGCCCTGATCGAGGGCGAGAAGGTAGGCGGCCACCTGGCGGCGACTGCCGGGAGGCTAGGCCTCTTCCTCGTCGGAGTTGCGCCGACCCATGACCACCCGACCGATGGCGCCGAGGGCTGCCACCAACGCGCCAAGCTTCAGGATTCGCTTCATCGGATGCCCCTCTCGGTGTTCCCGGGAGCGCTGCCGGGCTCTGGTTGCGGTCGCAGTATAGCGTCGCGGCCGATGCATGTCCGAGCGGAAGCGTCCGGTTATTCCGTCAGACCAACGACACCCGCTGGGATGCGGAACCGATCACCGACGCTGTAGGAGTTCGCGTCGAACCAGCCCTGGGGCAGCTCAACCGCGAACGAGTATTCCACCGTTGGCATCACCAGTTCCGTGTCCAACGCGACCAGGATCAGGATTTCCAGGATCTCGCCCTCGGCAGAGAGGAGCGCGAGGTCGAGGTCCAACAGGGTGTCTTTGTTCCAGAAGGGCGAATTCGTTGGCGCTGGAAAGGCGAAGAGCATCCCGGTCTCGAGAGGCAGTTCGCCACGGAACATGAGCCCGCGGACGCGCCGCTCAAAGGTATCGGCTACGAGCATCGCCATCGTGCGCGGGACGAGGTCAGTGTCGATCAGTTCAACGTGGGTGAAGCTGAAAGCAAGGGGCTCGACGTCGACGGGCAGTTCGATGTCGTTGAGGCCGGCAGGGATCGCCGTTGCGGGAGGGATCGCGACGGCGGCCGATGCACTGGCCGTGTCGTCTGGGTTCTCGGTGCTGGTGGCCAGCGTATCGTCGCCGCTGCAGGCGGCTAAGGCGATCCCCGCCAGGACGAGCGTTGTCGCGAACGTGTAGGCGGCGGAGAGCCCGACCC
>CAUYZA010000227.1:0-5241 GCA_963577225.1 Dehalococcoidia bacterium
TGGGTTGGTGGCGTTCGTGGCGGCGACGGCGCTGTTCGGGGTGGGCTACGGCATCCTGATAGCGCCGCTTAGGGTGCTGGCCACTGCGCCGGATGGGGCGATTGCGGTGTCGATCGTGACGGGGGCGCCGGCGGGGTTGGGGCTGTACGCGGAGTAACGGCCGCGTCCGCCGCTACCGGAGGTGGCGCCGGCCTCGTCCGAGTGAGACGAGAGGGTGCCCCGCGACCCGGCGGTATGCGCAGTCCCTGGAGGAAGGCGGCGGACAGTGAAGTCACCTCCCGGCGGCGCGCGTCAATCCGCTCGACCCGAGGGAAGTTGGGTGTCGGGAAGGCAGAGGACCCCCACGCGCTCCTGCACCCTCGAGAAAGCGCCGGCACGACGGTGACCGAGGACGCCCAGGCTGGATGAACCATGCTCCTCATCGCGGAGGCGGCATCGCGACGCCGCAACGGGCCGTCGCTGTAACCACACCTCCGGGGACCGCTGCTGGGCGTCAGCGCAGGTGCCTCAGGCGCGGATCGAGGAGGTCGCGCAGCCAGTCACCCATCAGGTTCCCCGTCAGCGAGATCGTCATCAGCGCCAGCCCCGGCAGCCAGATGGGCCACCAAGCCACGAGCATGACCTCGCGACCCTCGGTGATCATGCGGCCCCACGAAGGGGTACCGGCGGGCACACCTACTCCGAGGAAGCTCAACGCCGCTTCCACCAGGATCACGATCGCGACTTCCAACGTCATGATGATCACGATCGTGTTCACGACGTTGGGGAGGAGGTGCTTGCGCATGATCCACCACCCGCTGGCCCCCGCCGCCCGTGCCGCCGTCACGAAGTCGCGCTCCCGCAACGACAGCACCTCCGCGCGCACCAGTCGGGCGTAGCCGGACCATGTCCAGATCAGCAAGATGATGATCACGTTGCGCAGGCTCGGCCCGAAGATGCTGCCCAGCAGCACGGCGAAGAGGATCGCCGGCAGCGCGAGCTGTACGTCCACGATCCGCATCAAGATCTGGCCCGTGAAGCCCCCCTGCCAGCCCGACACCATCCCCACCAGCGTCCCCATCGCTGCCGCGCCCGGCACCACGATCGCCACCACGATCAGCGAGATCCGCGCCCCATGCATCAGCCGGCTGAGGATGTCGCGGCCCACATCGTCCGTCCCCAAGGGGTGGTCCCAGGTGCCGCCATCAAAGACGGGCGGCACCAGACGCGCGGATAGATCGAGAAAGCCCGGATCGTGCGGGGCCAGCACATCCGCCAACACACCCGCCAGGAGGAAGACCAGTGCAATCGACAGCGGCAGCGACAGACCCAGCCAACGTCGCCAGCGGATCGGGCCGCGCGGCCTAGAGAACTCGACCTCGATGGGCGCGGGCACGCGTTGGGTCATCAGAGGGCTCCCGTCCCGATCCGCGGATCGATCAGGCGGTAGGACACGTCCACCAGCACGTTCGCCAGCGCGATCGAGGCGGCCAGCACGATAATCGCCGCCTGCACCATCGGGTAGTCGGACTGCACAATCGAATCGATGATCAGCCGCCCGACCCCCGGCCAAGCGAACACGACTTCGATGATGACCGACCCGGCGATCAGACGCCCCACCCCGAGACCGAGAATCGTCACGACCGGCAGCAGCGCATGGCGCAGCGCGTGCCGGGTGATGATGGAGCGCTCCCGCAGCCCTTTCGCCCGCGCAGTCATGATGAAGTCGGCCCCCATCACGTCGATCATCCCGGAGCGGGTCAGGCGCGTGATCGCCGCCATCTCCAGTAGCCCCAACGACACCGCCGGCAGGATCAGCGACTTGAACCCCTTGGCCCCTCCAGTGGGGAACCACCCCAGTTCCACGGCGAAAAAGAAGATCACCATCAGGCCCAGCCAGAAGCCGGGCACCGCCTGTCCGAACACGGCGACGAGGCGAGCCAGCCAGTCAATCGTCTTGCCGCGGTGCAGCGCCGCTGCGATGCCCAGGGGGATCGACAGACTCACCGCCAAGAGCAACGCCGCACCCGTCAGCTTCAACGTGTTCACCGAGCGTTCGGCGATGGCAGTAAGCGTCGACGTGCCCGCGCCGCGGTACGACATCCCGAAGTCCAGCTGCGCGAGATCCCAGAGGAAGTCGCCGTACTGCACGAGCAGCGTGTCGTTCAGCCCGAGGTTCTCGCGCACGGTCTCCATCTGCGCGTCGGTCGCATCCTCCGGCAGCAGGAACGTTTCCGGGTTGCCCACTAGGCGCGAGACGAAGAAGACGATGGTCGCCACGATGAAAACGACGACGAAGGCCTGGAACAGGCGGACGGCGAGGTAGTTCCAGAATTTCACAAAACGCCCCAGCTCGAATCCGGCTCAGTCAAACCCCAGCCCTATGATCCGCATACTAGTCGCAAAGGGTGGGTGGGTTCGGTTCAGCCCTCCGATGCCGTCGCGCGACCGTGTTGGCTGGACCAGCACTCGCCGCAGGCGCCACGGCTGCCATCCCCCTGGGCGAGACACGATCATTGCTGGACGCGGCCCCGGCGTTCGAAGACCGCGAGTTGCTCTCGCATGGCGAGACCCCCAAGGGACGACTCCGGCGCAGAAGCCGGAGTGCGAGGTACATGCCGAAGCCGAGCCAGGTGAGTTCGCCGGTCGGCAGGCTCCGCGTCAGCGAGCCTTTGGGCAACCCGGATGGTGGTTCGCCGCCAGGCACGATCGCGAACGGCTCGACTGGGCGGTACAACTGCACAGCGTTTGGACCGAGCCCCTTTTGCGAGGGCACGGGGGACACACCACCCGGGGTTGCCGAAACCCGACAGCTAATCCCGTAGGTGATGGAGGAAGCGCTCTTCTCAGTGCCCAGCGGATCGGTTCTTCTCTTCACCGAATCACGGGGCGGTCGTTCGAGCGCCCCTGTCCTTCGCTCTGAACCGAAATGATGCGAGTCCCCGCCCACCGATAAGGGCGGGTGCTCAGAGAGGATCGGGCTTCTCGCTCCGACCTCTGCTTGCTCGTCTGAGGCCCGGCCCATCTCCTCATCAGGCAACGGCCTGCGTGTGCACGATTCCGTCCTGGACCTGATCCCGGGGCGCATCGCCCCAGCAGGCGTGGCAGCACGGGAGGCGACACCCGAGAGCGCCGAGCCCGAGGCACAAGTGAAACCACACCTCATGGACGGCACCCGGCTCGCCCCGGCTTCGTGGGGCAAGAAATGTCTCAGCCTTGACTAGGCCCATAGGCGCAACGCATAATCGACTCCGTTTCGTGCCTGATCAATCGGCGCCCAAAGCATTGGCAGATTCTGGTACAGGGGGAGCATATGAACGAGAAGAGCTACTGGACCCGACTCCGGCAACGGCAACTCTCTCGGCGTACCATGCTCGGTGCCAGCGCCAAGGCGGGGGTGGGCGCCGCCGGACTGGCCCTGGTGGGCTGCGGCGATGACGATGACGACGCGCCAGCGGCCCAGCCAGCGGCCCAGACGCAGGCCCAGGCCGACGTAGAGGAGCAAGCCGCCGAACAACAGGCGGAGGAGCAGGCGGAGCAGGTCGAGGCGCAGGAGCAGACCGAAGAAGAGCAGGCTGAGGCGCAGGCGGAGGAAGAGGCCGAGGCGCAGGCCGCGGCCCCGGCCCCCTTTGCCGACGTAGACCTGGACGCCACGATCACGACCGCGGTCGCCCGCGACGGGGGCGGGCTGGACCCGATCCGTTCGGGTAGCCACGTCAACTACGTCTCCCACGGCAACGTCTACGACGCCGGGATCGTGTTCGATCCGGACAACATGGACGTGCGCCCCCATATGATCGAGCCCGAGTTCGTGGACGAGGTGACGATGGTGGCCGACGTCCGGCCTGCCCCCTTCCACGATGGATCGATCCTCCAGGCGGAGGACCTAGTCTTCACGTACGATCGGATGGGCGGGATCGCCGAGTACCACCAAGGCGGCGAGACGACCGATCACCCGGCTGGCTGGACAAGCGCGCGCACGTCCTTCGGCTCGGTGAACTGGGTCCGCAACGAAGCGGTCGATGAGCGGACCTGGAGGGTGGAGCTGGAAGAGCCCGATGCCGCCTTCTACGCCGCGCAGATGCCGAACGCTTCAACGGTGGGGGCGATCTTCTCCAAGGCCTACGTGGAGCGCGTGGGCGACGCGGCTTTCGACCGGGAGCCGATGGGGACGGGCCCCTACCGCTTCGTCAGCCACGGGGAAGACACGGACTTCGTCATGACCCGCTTCGACGACCACCTCAAGCCGCTGGACCACCCGGTCAACGTGAAGCACGTGCCCTTCCATAAGAACCTCACAGTGCTGGTGCGGCCCGAGGTGCTGTCGCAAATCGCCGGGCTCCAGGCCGGGGAACTTGACGTGCTCTTCGGCTTGGCGACCAAGGACGTAGAGGCGCTCCTTGACGACCCCGCGTATCACGTCCACTACCAGGGGGCCAACCTCATGCTGCCCAGGTTCAACCTGAACAACCCGGTGCTGGACGACGGCTCGCCCAATCCGTTCCTGGACATTCGGGTACGGGAGGCGGCCAACATTGCGGTCGACCGCAAGGCGATCCAAAACAACCTGCTGACGGGCACGGAGAAGCAGCCCCTGTACACGGGCAGCACCTCCTTCGGCTATCCCACGGAGGATGAGATCGCGGCCGCGGGGCTGATGTTCGCCCACGATCCCGAGCGGGCACGGGAGTTGATGGCCGGGGCGGGCTACGCCGACGGCTTCGACACCACGCTCCACGTCGTCGCCGGCTTCGCCCCGGGCATCGCTGAGATGGCGCTCGCGGTACAACAGGACCTCGGGGCGATCGGTATTCGGCTGACGATCAAGGAGTACCCCGCCTCGGAGTACTTCACCACCGCTGGCGTTCGAGGGGCGGGAAGCGGCAGGACCGACGGGGGGGCCGGGATCTGGTGGTTCTTCGCCGGCTTCCGCCCGGACGTGGCGACGGATACCAACATCTCCGTCTTGCCGGAAGGCGTCTACACGACCGCGCCGCCGAGCGACGAGATCGTGGCGCTCGCGCGGGCCCAGGCGCAGGAACTAGACCCGGTCAAGCGGAGCGAGATGATCAGCGAGTTGTTCATCAAACATACCCAGGGGTATTACATGCTCTTCTTGACGGAAACTAAGAACGCATCGGTCACTCGCTCGGATGTGCGCTGGCCCGCCGGCGCCGTGCAGTCGCGGAACCAGGAAGCACTCTTCGCGGTGCAGAAGTTGAAGGCCGTCTAGGCCCGACTCTTCGCGCAGTATTGAAGCCG
>CAUYZA010000228.1:0-5236 GCA_963577225.1 Dehalococcoidia bacterium
TGGAAACCTGGGTCGACGGCGCTCCCTTGGTCGAGGTCGTGTTCGACTGACTTCACGCTGGCCAGACCGCGCCCCACTCGAGTTTCTGGGCCTGGGCCTAGATCTGCTGTGCCGGCTACGGAAGCGATGTATCGGGCATCTCAGAATTGAGCATCTGACTACTCAGCACTGGTCGAGCTCAAGTACGCTTATGCCGTTCTACTCTTGGGCGGAGTGTATCTCCCGCCTCAAGAAGAACGCTTCGGTCTGTCTCCGCTATCGACAGCGGCTGGGCACGGCAACGCGGTTACCGCCCCTGCGGTCCTGCTTCGATCACCGTCCTCGCCGACTCTCGAAATCAGGGGCAGCAGAAGGAACGCCGGACACCTCGGCATCGTCTTAGTTGGTGTCCGGAAGCACTGGAGGGAGTGCGATGACAACCGCTGCTACCGCTCGCCCGCGCAAGTCGAGCAAGAAAGCCACGAACAAGGGAACGGCGACGCCGTCCTCGACCGTGGTCAAGACCGAACGCCAAACCCGAACGGCGCCCACGCCCAAACAGGGCGCGCGTCGACGCAAGCTCGTACAAGCGGACCTGGCCAACGAGCCGGTCGTGATCCCGGACACCGCCTGGAAGTTCAACCTGGACGAAGCCAAACGCCCCGCCAAGCGCCGGCGGAGCACCCGCGTGGAGGAGAGCGACGGCGGAGACGCCGTGCGCAGCTACTTGGGCGAGATCGGGCGCGTGGCGCTGCTGACCGCGGAGGACGAACGCGAACTCGCGCGGGCGATCGAGGCGGGACATTGGCTCTCCAGTCTTGAAGAGTCGCTGGCCGAGCAACACGGCCGGGAGGCCAGCCCGCTCGAACTCTGGCAACGTCTGCTGACGCAGGTCAGCGAGACCAAAGCCACTTTCGATATCGTCCGCGTGAGTCTCGAAGTCGAGACGGCGGAGCTCGCCGACACGATCGAGCACGCGGAGATCCGCGCAGCGATCGACGGCGAGACCGACGAACGCCTGCGCGACACCCTCAAGCGGCGTCTGCGCCTGAATGAAGAAGAAGCCACCAGTCGGCTAATCGCGGCCTCGGTCGTCTCACGCGTCGTCGGGACCGAGATGCTGCGTCGCAGCGTCAAGGCTGCCGGGTCGTACAAGGCGATCGCGCCGCCCAAGGCGGCCGCGCGCAAGAAGTTGGAAAAGCTGACGACGCGGATCGATCGGCGCTTGAGCCAGGTCCACGCCGAAGCCTATCGCGCCGAGAAGCGCATGCTGGAGGCGAACCTGCGTCTGGTCGTCTCGGTGGCCAAGAAGTACACCGGCCGCGGACTGGGGCTGCTGGACTTGGTCCAGGAAGGCAACATCGGTCTCGTGCGGGCCGTCGAGAAGTTCGACCACCGCCGCGGCTACAAGTTCTCCACCTACGCGACGTGGTGGATCCGTCAGGCCGTAACCCGCGCGATGGCCGACCAGTCGCGCACGATCCGCCTGCCGGTTCACACCGTCGAGACGCTGAACAAGCTGGTGCGCGCCTCGCGGCGTCTCGTGCAGCAATACGGCCGCGAGCCGAGCGCCGCACAACTGGCGGCGGAGATGGAGATCTCCGAGGAGCGAGTGGAAGAGCTGCTGCGTGCCGGCCAAGAACCGGCCTCGCTCGACTCACCCATCCTCGACAGCGACGACACCTTCTTGGGCGACTTCGTAGAAGACACGTCGCTGCCCACCCCGGCCGACGTGCTTCAGGAGTCGGCGATGAGTGACGCGCTCAACGAGGTGCTCGGGTCGCTGGATGATCGCGAGCGCGCGGTGCTGCGCATGCGCTTCGGGCTCGAAAACGGCCGGTCTCACACGCTGGAAGAGGTCGGGCGTAAATTCGGTCTGACCCGAGAGCGGATCCGGCAGATCGAGGCCAAGGCGCTGCGCAAACTGCGCCACCCCAGCCGCGCCCGCATGCTGCGCGACTTTATGAACTGACGCGGCCAATGGCCGCGAAATGAACTAACGCGGCCACAGGTGCCAGGAATGAAGCAAACGGCGGGCGCTAGTCGCCCGCCGTTGCCGTCTCCACGGCCGGCAGTGGGAGGTTCGTCGCCGGGTCTACCTCGTGCGGGCCGGGCAGATCGAGCTCTTTCGCGATCTCACGCACCGCGGGCAGGACCTCTTCGCCCATCAGCCGCAGGCTGCGCATGGCGTCCTCGTGCGTCATCGAGCCATCGCCGTCCCAGAAGAAGATGCTGCCAGGACGAAGCTGCTCCATGACGTTGCGGATCTTGGGGATGACCTGCTCGGGCGTCCCACTGACGATGCTCTGGGCATCCAAGAGTTGCTGATAATTCTCGTCGACGTCGAGGTGGCGGGTAGCGGAGTCCAGCGCCAACGGCTTGTATTTGGCCGCCTCCTCCGGGCTCACGTCGTGACCGCGTGCCGCGGCGACGTGACGCACCCCGCCCGTCGGCAGCAGGTTGCGTCGGTCGGTCATGCCGGGCAGGTCCTGCACGTGCTTGCGCGTGTCGCCGCGGCTGCCCTCCAGGAAGATGTTGCCCGGCCCCGTGAGGAACTTGCGTCCGGTCTCGTACGCCATCTCCTCCGTCTCGTCGACGTGCACCTTGAACAGGTAGCCCCGGTGCTGAGGTCCGGCCTCGTAGCCGTGCTCCGCCGCGACCTGGTCGTAATACGCGAACGACTCTTTGGTCGGCTCCATCCGGGTCGCCAGCATCACGTAGGGGTAACGACGCGCGGCCGCCCACTCCACGGTGCGCTTGCTGATGGCGCCCGGAATCATGATCTGCGGGTGGGGTGTTTGGTATGGCTTGGACCAGGGGTTCACGTAGCGATAGTGGTAGTGCTCGCCCTCCCAGCGGAACGGTCCGTCGTCCGTCCAGGCCTTGAGGATCAACTCGTGCGCCTCCTGAAAGCGCTCCCAGTTGTAAGGCGAGGGCGAGTCGTGGGCGATGCTCTCCCGTCCAGTGCCCCGTACCCAGCCGGTGATCAGCCGGCCGCGCGAGATCATGTCGATGATGGCCAGCTCTTCGGCCAGCCAGAGCGGGTCGTCCCAGATCGGCAGGATGTTGCCGATCAGGACGATCTTGGCACGCTCGGTAATGCGGGCCAAGATCGCCGCCTCCACGTTGCAAGCGCTGCCCATGCAGAACGGCGTCGCGTGGTGCTCGTTCAGCGCCAGCGCGTCGAAGCCCATCTGCTCCGCGTAGACCTTCTCGTCGAGATAGCGGTTGTAAAGCTGGGAGCCGAGTTTCGGGTCGTATTCGCCGTTCGACGAATCGAGGTCCGTCAGGCGGCGGCCCGTCGTGCCCCACCAGCTCGCGTCCGGGTCCTGGTAGGGACGTTCGGTGAAGTAGCCCAACAGCATGCGAGCCTCCTCGACTTGCGAAACAGGCATACGCCGACGAGACACACAGCCTCGTCGGGCTGCATGGTAGGGCCTCATCTGAGACGAAGAAGCCGCGCCTCATGGCGCGGCTTCTTGTTTCTTGGAGTCCGGCTCGGCTAGTCGGCGACCAAGACGATCGTGCCTGTGACCGAGAGGCTGCCGCCGGTGCCGTTGACGACACACGAGCGCGCACTGGTCTGCTTGCCGGGGTCGCCGCTAAAGCCACCGTCCTCGGCCGTGCCGGAGAGTTGGCGGTAGGCCTCCACCAGGAGTTGCTGCCCGTACATCCCGGAGTGGTTGAACGAGAGCCCGCCCCCGTTTGTGTTGATCGGCAGGCGGCCGCCGGGCGAGGCGTGTCCGTCCGCCCACAGCTTCCAGCCCTCGCCACGGGGAGCGAGACCCAGCATCTCTGCCGTGATCCCGGCCGTGACCGTGAACGAGTCGTAGATCATCGCCATCTCCATGTCCTCCGGGCCCATGCCGGCCATCGTGTAGGCGGCGGCGGCCGAGGCGGCGGCGGAGGTGGCGGTGAAGTCCTCCATCTCCAGCATGTTGGAGTGGCTCATGTTCTCACCGGCCCCGGCGATCCAGACAGGCTTGGTAGGCAAGCTGCGAGCGATCTCCGGATTGGTGATCAGGATCGCGCCGCCATAGTCGGTCACGAGGCACACATGGAGCAGGGTCAGCGGCCACGAGATCATGCGCGAGTTGGCCACGTCTTCGATCGTGATCGGCCCGCCCGCGGGGTTGGTCTCGGCGGAATACATGATCGCGCGCGGGTTCAGCCCCGCCCACTCGCGCGTGACGACGGAGATGTTGGCGAAGTCGTCCGGCGTGGTGCCGTAGCGGTAGTTGTGCCGCGTCATCGCGTGTGAGTAGTTCGAGGGCGCGCCCGAGAAGCCGTAGGGACCCGTGAACTGCGCGTCGGGGCTCCAGGGGTCCGGGGCCCCGCGGCCGGCGCCCCGACCACGCCCCTGCGTGTGGCGGACCGACCAACCCATCTCGCCGTGCGAGACAAGCGCGACGTCGATCACGCCTGCGTGGATCGCGGCAAGCGCGTGATGCACGTGCATCTCGAACGAGCAGCCGCCGACCGATGTCGTGTCGATGTACTTGGGATGAATGCCCAAGTACTCGGCGATCTGCGACGCGACGCCGGGAGCGAAGATGCCGTCGATCTTGCTGATCGGGATTCCGGTCTGCTTGCTGACGTTGTGGATCGCCTCGATGTGGAGTTGCATCGAGGATTTGGGCTCCGGCAGGTAGCCGATCTGATCGGCCTCGGCCGCGCCAACGATCGCTGCTGCGCGTGAGAGTTCGCTTGGCATCGTTCCCCTCCCCCTAGGCCACACGCCAGAACGGGATGTGGACATCCTCACTGGCTGGTTCGAATTCGACGCGAACCTTCGCGCCCACCTTGATCGTCTCGGGCTTCTCCGCGTCGACGCCGCGCAGCACGGTCGCCATGCGGTCGCCTTCGTTGAGATCGATGTAGGCCGTCACGAAGGGCGCCTCGTCGGCCCAGCCGCCAAAGCCACGCATTTGCACGGCGAAGGTGTGGATCGTGCCTTCACCGCTGGCCTCGAACCATTCGATGTTCATCGAGTGGCAGTGCGGGCAAATCACCCGCGGATACCAGTGCACACGGTTGCAGTCGCTGCAGCGAGGCAGCATCAGCTTGCCCGCCTTGGCACCGTCCCAGAACGGCTGGCTGACCGGATCCGGCTCTGGTATCGGTTTGTTGTACTCGGCCATCGTGGCCCCTTTCGTCCGTGCGAAGCAGGACTGGCGCAGCGCAGTACGGGAGCCCGCGGAGCGGGCGCCGGGACAGCAGGCCGCGACGCAGCGGGGAGATCAACTCCAGCCAACCA
>CAUYZA010000229.1:0-5231 GCA_963577225.1 Dehalococcoidia bacterium
TCGAGCCGTACGCTGTCCGGTCCCCACCCTCGCGAAAGAACTCCGCCTCGATCTCAATCTGCAGCCCACGCTCGCTGATCCCGGCTTGCGCCGATCGGATCCCGACCAGGTGCCCCGCGATGCTCGCCCGCGCCGCCTCCCGCATCAGTTCCAACTCCACCTCATCCTTGGCTCGACGCGCCTCCGCCACCGACTCGCTCAGCCGCGCGCCCAACGCCTCGTCGACGTCCAACTCCAGGGCCAGCCAGTTGGGCACCTCGTACTCGGCCGGGTGCTGCGCCAGATCGTGGTTGCCGATCAGCGCGACCGGCTCCCCGCGCCGCGCTTCCAGCCACCCCGCCAGATCGCTGCGCCAATGCAGCTCCTCCAACCCCGACCGACGCGACTGCTCATCTAGCGCCTCGCTCGCGTTCGTCCAGACTTGTCCCTCGAGGTCTAGTTGCTCTGCGAAGAGGGTCCAGCCGCCGCTTGGCTCGAATGCCAGCACGCCTCCTGGATGCGACAGTCCGGAGAGGTAATAGTGCTCCGGGTGTGCATGGAAGTCGTGGAACTGGTCACTGCCGTCGATCGGCAGCGGGCTGCCCGCCGCGATCAGCACGACCCCGCGATCGAGATCCCAGGCGCGCGCCACGTCGTCGCGTCGCTGGTGCAGTCGGGCCGTCGTCTCCGCTGGGTCGGGCATGTGCTCGGTCTCGCTATCGCACTCATCGCCGACGAACGTCGTCAGGTTACGCGCTCTGGCCGAACGGCACCCCCGTCGCTCTAAGCTCACCCCCGGAAGGATCGCCCGCTCATGCCGAATAGCCACGACGACCTCCGATCGGCCGTCGCCGCCGACTTCGCCCGCCTGCTCGACGAGCTCGCGACCCTCGTTCGCATCCCCTCCGTCAGCGCCGACGGATTCGACCCCGCCGAAGTGCGCCGCAGCGCCGACGCCACCGCCGCCCTCTTCGGCGCCTCCGGCCTGGACGACATCCGCCTGCTCGAAGTCCAAGGCGCCCACCCCGCCGTCCTCGGCGAATTCCGCGTCGACCCCGAAGCGCCCACCGTCCTGCTCTACGCCCACCACGATGTCCAGCCCGCCGGCGATCTGAGCCAGTGGACCAACCCGCCCTTTGAGCCCGAAGAACGCGACGGGCGCCTCTACGGCCGCGGCGCCTCGGACGACAAAGCGGGCATCGCCATCCATCTCGCCGCGCTGCGCGCGCACGGCGGGCCACCGCCGGTCAACGTCAAAGTCTTCGCCGAGGGCGAGGAAGAGATCGGCTCCGTTCATCTGCCGCAGTTCCTCGACGCCTACGGCGACGCGCTGCGCGCCGACGCCATCGTCATCACCGACGCCGCGAACTGGCGCGTCGGCCAGCCCGCCTTCACTACAACCCTGCGCGGCCTGGTCGACATGGACCTCGAAGTCCGCACGCTCGAGACCGGCGTCCACAGCGGCATCTTCGGCGGCGCCTTCCCCGACGCCATCATGGTCCTCAGCCGCATCATCGCCTCGCTGCACCACGACGACGGCCGTCCCGCCGTCGAAGGACTCGTTACCGGCGAGGCCGACCCGCTCGACCTGACCGAAGCCGAACTGCGTTCACAGGCCGGCGCCATCGACGGCCTCCACCTGATCGGCTCCGGCACCCTCACCAGCCGCACCTGGGCCGGCCCCGCCATCTCTGTCCTCGCCATCGACGCACCCCCCATGAGCGAAGCGATCAACCAGATCGTCCCTGTCGCGCGTGCCAAGCTCAGCGTCCGCATCGCCCCCGGCGACGACCCCGCCCGCGCCATGGCGGCCGTTCGCAAGCACATCGAGGCACACGTCCCCTGGGGCGCTCGCCTCACCCTCACCGAAGGCGCCTCGGCCGCGCCCTTCGCGCTCGAGACCAGCGGTCGCGGCTACGCCGCCGCGCGGACCGCCTTCGAAGAAGCCTGGGGCAAGCCCCCCGTCGAGATCGGGATCGGCGGCTCGATCCCCTTCGTCGCCGCCTTCGCCGAAGCCTTCCCCGCGGCCGACATCATGCTCACCGCCGTCGGCGATCCCACCAGCCGCATTCACGGCCCCGACGAATCCCAAGACCTCGGCGACCTCCAAAAAGCCGCCCTCGCCGAAGCCATCACCCTCCGCCTCCTCGCCGAAGACTGAGCGTCGAATTCGCTCGGGGGCGCTGCAGCGCCGTCCCCGGCAACCGGGGCGGCATGGGGAGCCTGCGCTCCACTGGCGACGTTGCACCCTGGATGCGACATCGCACGGTGCAGCTGGCAGCGTTCCTGTCTCCACGCGCGCGAAGTAGCGCTTCCCCCGGAGCGCAGAGGGCGGAGCCCTCTGCTGGGGGCATGGGGGTACCCCCCCCATCAAATTCCCTTCTTCTCATGGGCGGGCGAGCCGGGGAGCGAGCCACGAGCGACCCTGCAAGAACTAGTTAACGAGGACGCGCGACGCGCGGCCCGGTTCCGGGTCGCATCCGCACCTCGGTCCACCGGACCGCGTCGCAGGACACCCAGCCGAACGCCAGGCGCTTGGGTTGGATGTGTCGCGCGAGAACGCATGAACGAGCCCGGATATTGCTACCTCGCGCGTGAATCAATCATTGCGGAGGCAAATGATGGTAATCGGCACCTCCTCCGATATGGAAGGAAGAGTCGTAACAGTGACTATGGAACTAGAGGATGCACGAGCGGCTAGAGCAGAACGACTGGCGAACGTTGGGGGCGAGATTCGGCTTGTAGGTCGTCCGGTACAAGGTGACTTCGATGGCAGACTCATCATCATCGGCTGCCTTTGCGTCCAGGACACCCCTGAAAATCCCTGCCCCTGCAAGGACGTGATCTGGCACATTCCGCTCCCCGGTGTCTCGAATCGATCCGAGAAGGAACGTTGCGATGTGGACGGCGAGCCCCTGATCACTGTCACCGTCGATCCTTCCACCGACATCGTGATCGAGCGCGCGAAGCGCCTCGAGGCACGGAATCTTGACCGCGCCCGTCGCACCGCGCTGCGCGCGGGACCGAACCAGCCCCCGGGGGTGGCGTACGCGGGCGCGCCGCTGCCGCCCGGTTCGGGAGCAGGGTTCTTCCTAGGATTGGCCTTCGCAGCCGGCTGGGGCATCGGCGGGATCATCAACGACACCACCGACATCGATGACGACGTCTATGACGTGATCGAGACGACTCTCGATTTCTGGAAGGACTACTTCGACTAAAGCGTCGAGTCGCGCCCGAAATAACGAACAGACCGCGCTAGCCGGGCGGCCAACTCATTGGCCGCCCGCCGAGCACGTGCAAATGCAAATGCTCCACCGTTTGCCCGCCATTCGACCCCGTATTCACCACCACCCGATACCCATCCACCCCCAACCCCTCCGACTCCGCTACCGACGCGCAGACCTGCAACAGGTGCCCCAACAGGCCCGCGTCCATCTCTTTCGCCTCGCGCAGACTGGTAACCGACTCCCGCGGGATCACCAACACATGCACCGGCGCCTGCGGCGCAATGTCCCGAAACGCCACGCAGCGCTCGTCTTCATAGACGACGTCCGCTTCCATCTCCCCGCGCGCGATCTGACCGAAGATCGTGTCTGTCATACAGCCCCTCCAACCAGCAGATAGGCCTACGCCACTACCCCTGGCGCCTCGAACACCACCTCGCCCCCTGCCACAGTCACCAGCACCCGGCCCGTCAGCGACTGCCCCAACAACGGCGTGTTGCGGCTCAGCGACTGAATCGACTCCGCATCCACCGTCCACGCCGACGCCGGATCCAGAATCACCACATCCCCCGGCGCCCCCAGCCCCAGCGACCCCAAACCTGCCAGGCCGTCGCGCGCATCCAGATCCCAGGCCCGCACCGCCCCAATCGACATCCGCTCCACCAATGTCGCCAGCTCCAGCTCGCCCGCCTCAACCGCGCGCATGCACAAGCCGAACGCAGTCTCCAGCCCGATCAGCCCCGGAGGCGCCTGGTCGAACTCAACCGCCTTCTCGTGCGACGCGTGCGGCGCGTGGTCCGTCGCCACGCAGTCGATCACCCCACTCCGCAGCCCCTCCACGCAGGCCGCCACGTCGGCTTCCTCGCGCAGAGGCGGATTCACCTTCGCGTTCGTCTCGTACAGTAGCTCGTCGCCTTCGTCTCGCGCCGCGCCGAACGCGACCGCCTCGTGCGTCAGCGTCAGATGATGCGGCGTCACCTCCGCCGTTACCCGCACCCCGCGCGACTTCGCCTCGGCCACCAGCTCGACCGCCCGTGTCGTGCTCACGTGCTGGATGTGCAGCCGTGCCCCCAGCTCCTCCGCCAGCCCCAAGTCTCGCGCCACCGCCGACACTTCCGCGCTCGACGGCCGCCCTGCCAGCCCCAGCCGCGCGCTAACCCAGCCCTCGTGCATTTGTCCGCCCGCCACCAACTCTGGCTCCTCGCAGTGCTGCGCGATCACCAGGTCGAACATCGACGCGTACTCCAGCGCCTTGCGCATCACCGCCGCGTTGGCCACGAAGTCCCCGTCGTCGCTCAGCGCCACCACGCCCGACCGCGCCAGCTCACCGATCGGCGCCAGCTCCGCCCCGCCCCGCCCCTTTGTCACGCAGCCCACCGCCAGCACCCGCACCACCGCCTCGCGAGCCGCCTGCAGCTCCGCCTCCACCAGCCCCGCATTGTCGATCGCTGGGTCGGTGTTCGGCAGCGCGCAGATCGTCGTGAACCCCCCGGCCGCCGCCGCCCGCGCCCCGCTCAGGATCGTCTCCTTGTGCTCCTGCCCTGGCTCGCGCAAATGCACATGCAGGTCGACGAACCCCGGCGTCACCACCTTGCCCCCGGCCTCGATCGTGCGATCCACGTCTATTTCGGATGCCGCCTCCGCCCCAACCCGCGCCACCAGGCCGTCCACCACCACCACATCGACCACCGCATCGATCCCGTTGGCCGGGTCGATCATCCGCCCGCCCACGATCGCCAGACTGCTCACAGCGCACTCCCTCTGCTCCCCCCCCGGGAGCGATCTTTTCACGAGCGACTCCAACGACCACTAGCGTATCCGTCGGCACTCACCGCAACTGCCATCTGCCCGGCGTTACGTTCCGACCCGACGGTCCTGGCCTCGCCGGCACCAACCGTTGCGCTGGCCGCTTGCGTGTTTCCATTCGCGCTGAGCACTTCCAGTGCGTCCTTCAGCTGCCCGGTGCAGGGCGGAGCCCTGTTGGGGGTTCAAGGGGGTACCCCCGTTGAGAAACCTCTTTTCCTTTTC
>CAUYZA010000230.1:0-5193 GCA_963577225.1 Dehalococcoidia bacterium
TGGCGAGGGGGCGCTGATGTACCTCGCGCATCCCGCCCGCAGCGGGTCGGTACGGATCAAGCCGGACGAGATGACGACTCTCTTTGACGGCGTGGAGGGCGTCAACGGCAGTGACGGCGCCCTGCACAATCAGGCCTCGGCTCGCGCCGGCAGCGCCTGCCGGCTGCCCGCGATCGGCGGCAGCGACACCCATGCCCGGCACGAGGTCGGGCTGGCCGCAACCACCTTCGAGACGGCGATCCAGACGATGGACGACCTCTTGGAGGCGTTGCGCTCGGGTCGCTATCAAGGCGGCTCGCTCTAACGACGACGCCGGGCATCGTAGCGGGCATCACACGGGGGTAGAGTCGCTACGAGGAACGAACTGATGCCTGAAATCGCCTGGCCCCACGACGCGCCCCCCGCCACCCGCTGGCGGCGTTTCTTCGGTCACCTGCTGGAGGCGTTGCTGATCGGCCTGCTGCTCGTCGTCGGTTGGCTGATCTGGCTCTGGTTCAGCGCGAAGAAGTCGCAATCACCGGCCAAGCAACTACTCGGCATGTACATCATCTCGACGGACGGTCAGCCCATTTCCGCCCCCCGCGTCTGGATCCGGGAAGCGCTGCTGCAGTGGCTGATCTTCGCCAACGTCTTCCTCGCCGCCATCGTCGACTTCCTCTTCTTCCTGTTCGACGCGAACGCGCAGTCGCTGCACGACAAGATCATGGAAACCGCCGTCGTTCGACCTCGGGCGCAGCCCCGATCGCCCACCGCGACGCAGTCACCGCCGCATTCGCTGGGCGGAGGGACACCGCCCGACACGGACAGCGCCTCACCATACGGAGCGGACCTGCGCGCGCAAGAGCGTAAGCTGCGCGAGCTGGAGGAGCTGGCCGACAATGGCCTGATCACGATTCGTGAGTACCGCGACCGACGCCGGCGAATGCTGGAAGAGATAGACGGCGACTAGCACGCCGCGAGATTGACATCGCAAGGCGGATAGCCCTCTCGCGAGCCGCTGCATAGCGTCGCTTCATGCGACCCCACTTCCTCCGCCCAAGCGAGACACCGGCCACCACCGCGGACCCGCCCATCGCTCGGCAGGTGGCGGGGATGGCCGGGTCGATCATTCCTGTCGGGATCGTCTTCGGTGCCGCCGCAGCGAACGCGGGTCTTGAGGCCTGGGAGACGGTGGCGTTCTCGACCTTCGTCTTCGCCGGTGCCTCGCAGATGTTAGCTGTGGAGGGGCTGGGCGCGGGCGCGCCGCTGGTGACCGCGATCGTGGCGGGTCTACTCGTGAAACTGCGGCTGATCGCCTTCGGGTTGAGCGTGGCCCCCGTCCTGGAGGGTCGCTCTGGCGCCGGATGATCATGTCTCAGGTCGTTATCGACCAGACAGCCGCCGTCGCGACGGCGTACGCCGACCCTGCACGTAGCCGGCTCGCCTTCAGGCCAGCGCGACGGGGCTCATCATCGCCTGGATCTTGTCGACCTTGGCGGGCAACACACTCGCCGCCGCCGAGGGCTCCCTCCTGCAAGATCTCGGCTTCGACGCGGTCATCCCGGCACTCTTTCTGGCGCTGCTCTGGCCGCGCCTGCGCGCCCCGGGGCTTCGGCGCGCCTCGGTCGCGGGCGCCGTGATCGCCTTGGCCACGACGCCGTTCGTGCCGGTCGGCGTACCGCTGATGGCGGCGACGGCGGGGGCCCTCGCCGCCATCCCCGGCCCGACGCTGCGCCGGGTTCGAAGGGACACCTCGTGATGCTCCGCAGCCAAGACATCTTAATCGTGCTCGTCGCGTTGGCGGGCGGAACCTACCTGATGCGGGCGAGCGGCCCGCTGTTGGCGTCGCGGCGGAGGTACTGCCGGCGGCGCTACTGGGTGCGCTGGTGGTGGTGGGTGGATTCGGCACGGGCGAGGCGCTCGTCGTCGATGCGCGGGCGGCGGGTCTGGCGGCCGCGGCGCTGGCGCTCGCCGCGCGGGGTGGGTTGATCGGGGCGGTGCTGGCCGCCGCGACGGTGACGGCGCTGGTGCGGGTGGCGGCCTGATCCTGCAATCGGTCGGTTGTTAGGTCATATACTGCAGACACGACGAGGCCCGGACTAATTGGGTCCGGGCCTCGAACGTCGCTGCGTGAGGAATGAGGGTCGGCGGCTCTACCCCACGCGTAGTGCGCTAATTGATTGGGTGTCCTGCTGGGCAGGACACCCGGTCAAACTCTCTCCCTAACTGCAGCCGCTCGTCTCACCGCAGTTGAAGCAGCGGTGACACGAGCCGTTTCTGACCATGATGTGTCCGCAGGCGTGGCACACCGGCGCGTCGAGATCGTTTTGGAACGCGCCCACCTCGTTCTGGGCGCCCGGGATCTGAGTGCCCGCTATCTTCGGGTAGGTACTGAGGAACTCCGGCACCGCCGCGTCCCCAGCCCGTGACGGCGCGCCCGGCTCCGCCACCTTCTCGATCAGGGGAAGCGGATTGGTGGCTGCGGCGACGTCCGCCTTCGCACCGTCGAGAAAACGGTTCCCCGTCCAGCGGAAGACGTAGTCCAAGATCGAGTTGGCGAACGCGATCTCTGGGTTGCCCGTCCAGCCACTGGGCTCGAAGCGGGTGTGGCTAAACTTCTTGACCAGCGTCTCCAGCGGCACGCCCGACTGCAGGGCCATGCTGGTCAGCACCCCCACGGCGTCCATCAGTCCGGAGACGGTGGAACCTTCCTTGGAGATGTGAATGAACATCTCGCCCGGCTGGCCGTTTTCGAACTCGCCGACAGTGAGATAGCCCTCGTGCTCGGCGATGCTGAACTTGTGCGTGATCGCGTTGCGGTCGTCCGGCATGCGGTGCCGACGGTAGGCGGGCGGGCCGGGAGCGTTGTCAATGATGGTGGGCAGATCGACCGATGAGGTCGTGCCCGGCGTGACTTCCGCCTCGCCGACTTTCTTGCCGTCGCGACGCTCAGTCGTCTCCAGCGGCTGGATCCGCTTCGAGTTGTCGCGGTAGATTGCGACTGCTTTGACGCCCAACTGCCAGGCTTGCAGGTAGGTGTCCATGATCTCTTCGACCGTGGCCTGTTCGGGGACGTTGACCGTCTTGGAGATGGCGCCGCTGAGGAACGGCTGCGCCGCGCCCATCATGCGTACGTGACCCATGGGGGCGATGCTGCGCTCGCCGTTGGCGGCCTTGAAGGCGCAGTCGAAGACCGGCAGGTCCTCGTCGCGCAGGCTCGGCGCGCCCTCGATCGTGCCGTGCTCATCGATGAAAGCGACGATCTGCTCGCGCTCCATCTCGTCATAGCCGAGACGGGCGAGGGCCGCGGGGACGGTGCGGTTGACCATCTTAAGATAGCCACCACCGGAGAGGTTCTTGTACTTGACCAGCGCGATGTCCGGCTCCACGCCGGTCGTGTCGCAGTCCATCATGAAGGCGATGGTGCCGGTGGGCGCCAGGACGGTGGCCTGAGCGTTGCGGTAGCCGTGCCGCTGTCCGAGGGTCAGGGCCGCGTCCCAGGCGTCGACGGCGCCTTGACGCAGACTGTTCGGCACAGAGTCCAGCGACTCGATCGTTTGCACAGCGTCGCGGTGCTTGCCGATCACGCGCAGAAACGGCTCACGGTTGAACTCGAACTCGGAGAACGGGCCCACGCGCTCCGCCACCCGCGCCGACTGGGCGTACGCCTCGCCGGTCATGATTGCGGTAATCGCGCCAGCCATTGCCCGCCCCTCGACGGAGTCATAGGGCAGGCCGCGCGCCATCAGCAGCGCGCCCAGGTTGGTGTAGCCGAGGCCGAGCGGGCGGAACTTTTCGCTGTTTTCGCCAATCAGCTCGGAGGGGTAGGAGGCGTTGCTGACGAGGATTTCCTGCGCCGTGATCAGGACATGGCAGGCGTGGGCGAAACCCGCCGCATCGAACTCGTGCGTCTCCAGGTCGTAGAACTTCAGCAGGTTGAGCGAGGCCAGATTGCAGGCCGTGTCATCCAGAAACATGTATTCGGAGCAGGGGTTGCTGGCGTGGATGCGGCCGGTGTTGGACGACGTGTGCCAGTCGTTGATCGTGGTGTCAAACTGCATGCCGGGGTCGCCGCACTGGTGCGTCGCTTCCGCGATAGCGCGCAGGACGTCGCGGGCCTTCAGCTCATCCAGCGGCTCGTCGCCGGTCACGGACCTGGTGCTGTAGGACTCGTCGCGCACGACGGCCTGCATGAAGGCGTCGCTGACGCGCACGCTGTGGTTCGCGTTTTGGAAGCTGACGGAGGAATAGGCGCCGCCGTTAAGCGATCCATCGTAACCGGCGTCGATCAGGGCCCAGGCCTTGCGTTCCTCGTCGGCCTTACACCGGATGAACTCGAGCACGTCGGGGTGATCGGCGTTGAGGATGATCATCTTGGCGGCGCGGCGGGTCTTTCCACCGGACTTGATCACGTTGGCAAAGGCGTCGTAACCGCGCATGAAAGAGACGGGGCCGGAGGGGGTTCCGCCGCCGGAGAGCTGCTCCTTGCTCGAGCGAATCGTGGAGAGGTTGCTGCCGGTGCCGCTGCCCCACTTGAAAAGCAGCGCCTCGCGCGTGGCGAGGTCCATGATCGACTCCATGGTGTCTTCCACGGAGTTGATGAAGCAGGCCGAGCACTGCGGCGTCTCTTCAGTGCCGACGTTGAACCAGACCGGGCTGTTGAAGGCGGCGAACTGATTGACGAGCAGGAAGCGCAGCTCTTGCTCGAAGGTGATCGCCCCCTCCGCGTCGACAAAGTAGCCATCGTCGCGGCCCCACGCACCGATCGAGTCGACGACGCGGTTGATCAGCTGCTTGACGGAGGTCTCGCGCACGTCGGAGTTTTGCGCGCCGTAGAAATACTTGGAGACGACGATGTTAGTGGCGTTTTGCGACCACCCCGCCGGCACCTCGACGTCGCGCTGCTCGAAGATCACCTCGCCGGAGTCGGAGGTGATGGCACTGGTGCGCGCGGACCACTCGATCTCGTCGTAGGGGTTGACGCCAGGGGTGCTGAAGCGCCGCTGGATCAGGGCCGGATTCTTGCGCGGGGTCGCTCCGCCAATTGCTGCCACCGTCTCACTGGCGGATTCAGCTGTGGCTGCCGCCGCCGTCACGGCCTCGTCGCTGGTGTTTGTCATGTCGCGACTCCCGAACCCCCGGCACGACGACACCGATGAAGGCCGGAGCGTCGCCGCTCGGCTACTTCGTTCGACCCCGCCAATACCGCTAGAG
>CAUYZA010000231.1:0-5192 GCA_963577225.1 Dehalococcoidia bacterium
TCTTGGCGGATGCTCTGAGCGAGCAGCGCTCGAGTTGAACGCTCGAACTAGACGCGAAGGGGCTAGCCGACGATTCGTGGTAACACGGCGAGCTCGTCGCCGAGGGCGAGTTGCGTTTCGCGAATGTCGTCGTGGGTGAGGTCGGCCGATGCGAGCGTGACCCAGAAATGGGTGACCTGGCCGGGTAGATCGAAGAGCTCTTGGACCAGCTCCAAGGGCATGATGACGATGGTCGAGAGCTCGGTTGGATCCGTGGAGAAGATGCCGGCGACGTTCAGCTCTACGTCTGACTGCTCAAGCTGGAAGGCGGCACCCAGTTCGAGACTGGCGGCGTTGGCGTAGCTCTGGCCGATCAAGACGTCGCGCGCGGCGGCGGATTCGGAGTCGAGCGAGTTGCCGTCGATGAGGGCGGCCTCGGTGAGATGCGGGCTGGGCATGCCGGTCATGACGCGGTTGGTGTTGCCGAGGTCGACGCCAACAACGTCGAAGCCGTCGAAGCGAAGGCGGATGTAGGGCTCGATCTGCTCGACGCCGTCGAGCGCTTCGATGTCGGTGATCAGACTGAGGGCGATGGGGCCTTTGTCGACACCGCGCACGACGAAGACGTCAGTCACCACTTCTTCCTCTCCGGCCTCGTCGTGATCGGCTTCGTGATCATCCTGATCGGAGTCACCGCCTCAGGCCGCCAGCGCAAACGCGATCAGCAGCAGCGCGCTCGCGGCGATCCAGGCGGGCCGAGACCTCAGTCGTTTCGCGAGTTTGCCCGGGGCATATGCATTCCTGTTCCCGGTGGACGGCTTCTATTCGACGACCAAGATCGCCTCGAGCCCGTTGAATTCGTCGCGAATCACGAAGGTCCCGGTTTGGTCCGGGGTAAACGTGAAACTGGTGACCTCTTGGGCCGCGACGTTGTCGGTGGCGGGCGTGTAGAACGGCTCGATGGAGATGCGGAAGTTGGCGTCGACGCCAAGGTTGTGCACCGTCACCGGAATTCCGACTTGAACAATATTTCTCTCAGGAAATATCGTCTCGTCCACAAGCCGATGGATCAAGCTGAACCGCTGCGCGTTCGACGCTGTCCGCTCGGCGATCGCCTCGGCTTCGGTTGAAGCGACCACCAGCGGCGCCCCAAAGCCGTGACCCCGGTTGCGAATTTCAAACAAGCCGGAGCAGTCGGGCAAGAAGTCGATAATCGCGACCTGACCCGGAAGAATGACGTCCGATCGGCTCAAGAAGGGGGAGATGGTGAACTGATCGGCGTGCTCCCGATGGAGGCGGGAGAAATAGATGCGCACCGGCTGGTCTTTGAGCACGACCAAGCGGTTGGGGAAGAAGGTCGTGGAGGCATAGTTTTCGATGATCGCCAGCTCTTGAGCAGCGAGCGGACCGGGGGCGATGAAACTGAGCGTTCCAGGGGTGGAGGCGGTGATGAAGTAGGCCGAGCCGGAGATGAGCTGATCAAAGTCACGCAGCGCGGGTGGAACCACCGCTGACCAGAAGGACCAAGGCTGTTCGGGGTTGCGTGCGGGCTCGAAGCGCCAGATCACGTCGACGGCGAGCTGCTGACCAAGCGTGGTGCCAACGGCGACGGCGGAAAGCGCATCCTCGACGGACTGGGTGGGGCCCAGATAGACGATGCTGTTGCTGTCCACGACGAGGTCGACGCCGGTGGCGGTGTCGACAGGAAAGGTGCCCTCGGCATAGTTCCAGTCGAACTGGAGGTTGCTGATGGTGAAGTTAGGCCTTGCCGAAGGTGAGGTCCGTGAAGCCCTGCAAGTCGTCGGGCAGGACCGAACTCCAGAGCTTCCAGGGCGAGGCTTGGTCGAAGCGGTCGAAGAACCAGATCGCCGCGACGTAGGGCGCTCGCTAGGTGGGGGCTTCGGGCGTGGGGGCGGTGGGTCGGCCGGCTCGGGGGACCGGGATTCGTGCGGATCGGGCTGCGGGAGGGTCGCGTTGGGGTGGGCGAGGTAGCCGACGACGCCGGTGAGGACGGCAACGAGGGGGGACTGGCGTCGCGCCGGTTGCTGCGCGATTTCAAGCAGGGGCTCACGGACCGGGGATCACCGTCGCCAAACTTCGAGGATGGGCTGCGGACGCAGGCGATGCTGGACGCGGCGCGGGAGTCGTCGGCGAGCGAGCGAGTGGTGGAGCTGGCCGAGGTGGGCTGAGCGTCGCGCTCAGGCGACGGCCCGGACCATGTCGACGAGGAGATCGATCGTGGTGGAGGCGCCGAGTTGGCGGCGTTGGCGGAGGAGCCGCCAGGTCTCGAAGTCGAGCGCGAGTTCGATCGCGGCGTTCAAACGCTCGCGGCGGGCACCGCGCAGGCGGAAGCCTTGCAAAACGACGTCGCGCCGGTCGGCGGCGTCCTGTCGCAGGAGGGCGGTGGCTTCCCAGATCATGGGAATGTCCATGTCGCGGGCGAGGGCCGTAAGCATCTCGTGCGTGCGCTCGAAGTAGGTGTCGGTCGCTTGCAGGGCCGCATGGAGGCGGGCGACGGGATCGGCGATGCGGGCGAGGGCGTCGATATCGGGGGTGGGATTGCGTTGATACCAGAGGCTGGAGCAGGCCTGGCCGACGGCGGCGGCGTTGGGGAAGTAGCTGTAGAGGGTGTTGCGTTGGACGCCGGCCAGTTCGGCGATGGCGCTCATGGTGGTGCGGCTGGGGCCGATCGTGCCGTGCAGCTCGATTGCGGCTTCGACGATGCGCAGCCGGGTCTCGGCCTGGGACTCCGCCCGTCGCTGGAGGCGGTAGGCCCGCGTGACGCCGGAGGATGTAGGGCGTGCCATCCATTTCAGTGTACACGTCTGTACGACGAAGTTGACAAGGCCGCCGAATCAATCTACCTCCTCGCCAATTCGATACACATGACTGTTCGATTATTCAAGAGGGAGCTATCGCATGGACGTGACGATCACCGAGATCGCGCCGGACATATTCCGGCTGAGCGTGACGCCGCCGGACGCGCCGGTGAGCTTTGGCTACTTCGTGATTCGGGACGAACAGCCGGCGATGGTGGAAACGGGGATGCGCCAGCTCTACCCGCTGTTTCGCGAGGCGGTGGCGGCGCTGGTCGACCCGGCCAGTCTGCGCTACCTGATCGTGCCGCACTTCGAGATGGACGAGTGCGGGTCTTTGAACGAGTTCCTGGCGGAGGCGCCGCAGGCGGAGGTGATCTCCAGTCCGGTGGGCGCGTCGGTGACGCTGCCGGATTTCACGGCGGCGACGCCGCGCGCGATGGCGAACGAGGAGACGCTGGTGCTGGGCGAGAAGACGCTGCGGATGGTGTTGGCGCCGTGGGTGCACTATTGGGACGCGATGGCGGTGTACGACGAGACGGACCGGCTCCTGTTTTCGTCGGATCTGTATATGCAGACGGGCGACCGTGAGCCGCTGACGGAGGAGGATCGGTCCGAGGAAGTGCTGGAGTGCGCGCGGTTCTTCGGGCTGCTGCCGTCGCAGGCGCATCTCGATCAGTTGCTGGACCGGATCGAGCCGCTGGCGATCGACACGTTGGCCTGCCATCACGGGTCGGTGCTGCAGGGGGATCCGTCGCGGTATTACAAGGTGATGCGGGACCATGCGGCGGACGTGGTTGATGCGCCGTTCTATGAGATGCAGGGGGAGGCGGGGCCTTAGGGGCATCTACCCCGTTGGAACGGGCGGGTTGGTAGGCGAGCTCGAGGGGTTGGGGGTGAGCGGGGTTGGGATCTCCTTTTCCCAGCCACCCGCCCTTAAAGCAGGAAGAGCCAAGGGCTCCGCCCCTGGACCCCAGGCGGGGGCTCCGCCCTTGCAGGCCGGAGCGGGCGGCGACGGGCTAGGTGGGGGCTTCCGAGACGGGGGTGTCGGGGGGTGTTGCTGGCGGTGTCGCGGGGGGTGATGGTTCGTCGGGGGCGGATTGGGACGCCGCGTCATCGGGGTGGGCGAGGTAGCCGACGACGCCGGTGAGGACGGCGACGAGGGGGACGGCGATGGCGGCGCCGAGGATACCCCAGATGATTCCGCCGGCGGCGACCGAGAGGATGATCACGGCCGGGTGCATCTGGAGCTGGCGTCCGACCAGCACCGGCGCAACGACGTTGCCTTCGAGTTGCTGCACGGCGAGCACGGCGAGCGCGACCAGGATCGCCTCCGTCAGGCCCTCGGCGACGAGGGCGACGAGCACGGCGACGAGGCCCGCGGCGACCGCGCCGACGATGGGAATGAAGCCACCGAAGAAGGTGAGTACGGCGAGCGGCAGGACGAGCGGGACGCCGATAATCAGCAGCGCGATGCCGATGAAGACGGCGTCGATCATGGCGACGACGGAGGTGCCGCGGAAATAGGAACGCAGGATGTCCCAGGTCCGGGTGCCGAGATTGTGCAGGTCTTGGCTGCGCGCGGCGGGCACGAGGGCAACGAACCAGGACCACATGCGCGCGCCGTCCTTGAGAAAGAAGAAAAGCAGGACCACGGCGAGGATGGATCCGGCGGCGATCTCCAGAGCCAACGAGGCACCTGAGAAGACGCCGCCGAGGATGGTGCCGCTGTTGTTGCGGACGGTATCGAGCAGGTTGTCGATGGCGGTGTCGACATCGGCGCGGGGGATATCGAGGTCGGCGACGAGGAAGTCGCCGATTTCGTCGAGGCCGCCTTCGAAGTCGACTTCGAGGCGATCGAAGTCGGCGACGACGGTGCCGACGACCGCCGCGCCGATGCCGCCGACGATGACGACGCCCAGCAGCAGACTGAGCAGCGCGCCGAGCCAGCGCGGCAGGCCGTGCCGCTCGACACGGTCGACGAGCGGGCTGAGCTGCGTCGCGAGCAGCAGGGCGACGAAGGCGGGGATGAAGACGATGCGCAGGCGGGCGACGACGAAGGCGATGATCACCACGAGGGCAGCGATGGCGAGGACTCGCCAGGCCACAGCGGCAGCGAGTCGGAGTGAGGGGGGAACGGTGTCGTCGGGCACGTGCAGCCTGGCAGCCGCCGAGCGTCCCTAGCCTAGTGCGTTTCGGGGGCGTCCGGTCGGTGCGTCGAAGGCTGCCCGTGTCCGTTTTAGGGCTCGACGATCTTCCAGATGTAGCCGTTTTGGCCGACGACGTAGACCTCGCCAGACTGGTCGGTGCCGAAGGAGACGGGATTGTCGAGACCGGCGTTGATGATGTGGATCTGGCCCGGGCTGTCGGCGGCGGTGGCCCAGAGGGTGCCGGAGC